>CAZNMG010000114.1:0-3955 GCA_964574075.1 uncultured Owenweeksia sp. | reverse complement strand
GCATTATTTTATTGAGAAGTTCATTTATAGAAGTGCTCAATTTTACAGAGCGGATGGCGCCTGCGGTTACTCCCACTAACCTTATTGACAAAGAGCCGATAATGCGGCCTGTTAAGTTGCACCGCTCTGATGATGATCGAGCAGATATTAGCCGGCCTCCACGGGCTGGTACTTAAAACCCACAAACAACCATGATTAAATTCACCAATATTAAAAAGAACTTTGGCAGGCAACAGGTTTTGCATGGCATTGACCTGGAGTTTGACAAGCCTGGAATCTACGCACTGTTGGGGCCCAATGGCTCCGGCAAAACCACGCTTATAAAATCCCTGATGGGAATGGTGCACCCCACATCAGGTGAAATTTCCTTTAATGGCAAAGTCAATAAGGGCAATGAGTACCGGAAGCACATTTGCTACCTACCACAGATCGCGCGTTTTCCCGAAAATCTTACAGTAGCCGAATTTCTTGATTTTATAGAAAACATAAGGGGAAAGGCGCAGCGCAAGGAGCGGCTTATCGAAATTTTTGGTGTGACTCCTTTTTTAAAGAAAAAGCTGAGGACCCTTTCCGGGGGGACCCGCCAAAAGGTAAACCTGGTGGGAGCGATGATGTATGATACGCGTGTGATGGTACTCGATGAGCCTACCATTGGGCTGGACCCGGTATCGATGATCGTGCTGAAAGACTGGATCCGCGAGGAGCGATTGGCAGGAAAAACTATACTGCTGGTGACTCATATTATGGATGTGGTGGAAGAGCTGGCGGATGAAATTATTTTTCTGCTGGAAGGGAAGGTGTATTACCGGGGCAACCAGGCCGACCTGCTACAAAAAACTGCCACTGCAGATACGGAGCACGCCATAGCTCAATTACTAACTCTTAAAAAAGCCGGTTAGTCATGCAAAAAGTTTTTAAATACAGTTTTCTCGACCTCATCCGCAGCCGCTGGACGATGGTTTACCTGTTCTTTTTTATGATCACCTGTGGCGGGTTGTTGTACCTGAGTGGCGATAGCACCAAGGTGGTGGTAAGTCTTATGAATGTGATCATTTTGCTGGTGCCTCTCATCAGCATGATCTATGGTATGATGTATATGTACCAGGTGAGGGATTATGTGGAAATATTACTTGCACAGCCCATTTCGCGCAGAAGCATTTTTGGCGGATACGTGCTGGGCCTCAGCGCAGCCCTGAGTGTAAGTGTTGCTTTGGGAATTATAGTGCCATTGGCCATTTTTGATGCGAGCCAGCTGCTCACTGCCCATTGGCTTATGCTGGTGCTTATCGCTATTGTACTTACCGTGATTTTTAGTGTATTGGCCGCCTGGCTGGTACTGGCGCATGAAAACCGCCTGAAGGGTTTTGGCCTCGGCCTTTTCATCTGGCTGATGCTTGCGGTTATTTATGACGGCATTTTCCTGGTACTTCTGGTGGCATTCGAAAACTACCCTTTGGAAAACCTGGCCCTTGGGCTTACTGTGCTCAACCCGGTTGATATGGGGCGGGTGCTGCTCATTTTCCAGTTAGACTATAGTGCATTGATGGGCTACACCGGTGCTGTTTTTGAAAAATTCTTTGGCACGGCTTCCGGTAGTTTAGTAATTGGCGCTGCTTACTTGGCGTGGATCGTGGTTCCGGTGATGTTGTTGCTGCGAAAAGCCCGGCTTAAGGATTTTTAAGATTTTCTCCGCGGTTTGCGTTGAAGTAATTTGATTTACATCAACGCAGAGCCGCTAAGGCCGCAGAGCTTTTGCGGAGTTTAATCTTTCGCAATGAAGAAACCCTGGATACTCATACTCGTTCCCATCCTGCTGATTACAGCTTTGTACTCAGCTGCCGGTCGTGTAGGCTGGGTGATGCCTATACCTATAATTGCGGCTCAGCACGGGTTCTTAATGGTTTCGGGTTTGTTTGCCACCCTGATCAGTTTTGAGCGAACGCTTATACTGAAACAGCGGTGGTGGCTTATTATTCCGCTGTTAAGTACCGCCTCGGTGGTGCTGGTTTTAACGGGCATGGGCGCCATTGGCTTTGGCTGTCAGTTTTTGGGGGCAGCTCTTCTTACCCTACTTTACATAAGGCAATGGTTACAGTACAGGGAGGTGTTTTTGCTAGTTCTCGCCCTAAGTGGATTGGCATGGGCGGCTTCGGCTTTGGTACTGCTTCTCGGAAATACTTTCCCCGCTGCCACCACCTGGTATATCCTGTTTTTGCTATACACTATTGCTGCGGAGAGGCTTGAGCTGAGTAAGTTCATTGCCACCCCGCCCTGGGCCAAACCGTTGCTGCTGGTGCTGTTTGTTTTACTCTTTGTCACACAAGCCGTGCCTTTCCACTGGGGTTCCAATCACATCACCGGGCTACTTCTGGCAGGGGTAGGATACTGGCTTCTACAGTTTGATATCGTAAAAGTAAATTTGAAAAAAGATGGTTTTTTCTACTACACCGGCAGTACCCTGTTTGTGGGCTATATCTGGCTTATGATCTGCGGGGTATTGATGGCTTTGCCACTTCGCACCTTTTATCATTATGATGCTGTGCTGCACAGCTTCTTTATAGGGTTTACCTTTTCCATGCTCTATGCCCATGCGCCTATAATTTTCCCCGCCCTTATCGGGATCAGCAAAAGACCTTTCCATAAACTGCTCTATGTACCGGTATGGCTGACACATGCTTTGCTATTGCTTCGCCTGTATGCCGACTATTCCTCCGACTGGAACCTGCGTAAATGGATAGGGCTGGTGCAGGTGTTTGTGATCCTGGGTTACTTTTTAATTTTCGGGGGCTTAATAGTGGTGGAAAAATTTGAAAAAACAGGAATAAAGTCGTAAATTTGGGGACAAATGTCAAAGAGATGAGAACAGAGGCCGCCCTAAATGATGAAGTACAAAGGTTTGTAAAAAGCCTGAAGCAACAGAAAGAACCAGATACATCTTTTCCCCATTATTTGGCAGAAGCCCCTGCCGAGTATGGCGCCATCACCTACAAAAATCTCTTAAAAAATAAGATGCTGGTAGTGCAGTCCATCAGGCATGGGTTGCCGTATAGCCTTTTTAAAGAAATTCAAAAGCAAACCCCCTTTACCGAAGATGACTGGGCTGATTATTTAAATATGAGCACCAAATCACTGCAGCGATACAAGGCTGCTGATAAGCACTTGTTTAAGCCTATCCATTCCGAAAAAATATTTGAGCTGGCAGAAGTAACCGAGCTGGGCAAAGAAGTTTTTGGAGATAGTGATAAGTTTTTCCGCTGGCTGGAAACTCCCAATATGGCGCTGGGAGGCAATAAGCCCTCTGAGCTAATCAAAAATTCATACGGTAAGGAGCTTGTGATCGATGTGCTTCATAGTATAGATCAAGGCATTTTTGTGTAAATGGAAGTATATCGCCTGAGCCGCAAGAGATATGGTACTGAGCTTTCGGGGGCCGGTGCGGCCATCAGGGGTGGTCGCTGCAATCTGCGAGGCAGCGAAATGATCTATACGGCTGACAGTCGCGCACTGGCAATGGCTGAGGTGGCGGTTTATGTAACCATTGATACCCTTCCGCCCGATTACATGATGCTTACCATTTTCATTCCCGACTCAGTTTCGGTGCAGCAGATACAACCACACCAACTGCCTGGCAACTGGCATATCTTTCCACACCTGCGCGACACCCAACTCGTAGGGGAGAAATTTATACGGGAGGAAAAAAGCTGTTTGCTGAAAGTCCCTTCGGCCATTGTGCCTGGTGATTACAACATCCTCCTAAATCCAAAGCATAAGGAGTTTTCAAAAATAAAGGTGGTTGATCAGCAGGACTTCCCCTTCAATCTGAGATTGCTTCAATGAATACTGCTGTTACCAATGCCTTAATCTGGAGGATTACCATTGGCTTTGGGGTAATAGCGGGACTAATTGGCCTTACGCTGAGGTATTATTTCGTTGCGCCCTTAGGCTTTAATTTCAA
>CAZNMG010000113.1:0-8811 GCA_964574075.1 uncultured Owenweeksia sp. | reverse complement strand
CCCACTTCTTCGTCAGCTGATCTTTACTGGACTTCTGGTGGAGCTTCTAACTGGGATGTAGAATATGGAGCAGCAGGTTTTACACTTGGAACAGGAACCCGGGTTAACGCTACTAATGATACCCTAACCGTAACAGGCCTTACCACTAATACGGGTTATGAATATTATGTAAGAGATAGCTGTGGGTCAGGAAATTCCTCAAGCTGGGTTGGCCCATTAGCATTTGGTTTGAACTCAACCTGTGCCAGTGCCACCCCATTAACTTCTACAGGCACTGTTACTGCTGTAGGCCCTGCTTCGGGTGACGGATGTGAGAATTGCGCAAATTCTGCCGTCAACGCAACATGGTTTTCATGGACAGCTCCCAGTAATGGTTTATTAGACGTAAGTGCCTGTGGTTTATCATCAACTGATACACGGTTGTGGATTTATAGTGGTAGCTGCGGTACTTTATCCCAGGTCGCAGCTGATGATGATGCTTGTGGCTTTGCAGATGGTTACGCATCGGCAGTGACAGGCTTAGTTGTAACTGCGGGAACAACATATTATTTGGAGTGGGATGACAATTGGAGTTCAGCTTCATTTCAGTTTACACTAAGTTTTACAGTTGTGAACTGTCCTGTGCCGACAGCGCCTGGAGCAACCAATCTAACCAGCACTTCAGCCGATCTTTTCTGGACTTCCGGAGGCGCATCTAATTGGGACGTTGAGTACGGACCTGCAGGATTTACACCCGGAGCGGGAACTACAGTAAATGCTACAAACGATACTTTAAGTGTTACAGGCCTTACGGCCAGCACCGGTTATGAGTTTTATGTAAGGGATAGTTGCGGAACCGGTAATTCAAGCGCATGGGTTGGGCCGATTTCATTTACCACTTATTGTGCGTCTGTTACAGTATTTCCGTGGGTTCAGGATTTTGAAACTTCTCAGGGAACTATCCCTTCCTGCTGGATTAATGAAACAGGTGATGACGCGGATTGGATCTTTCGTTCCGGCAGTATAGGCCACGGAGCAACGACAGATAATACCACCGGCACTTCAGCAGGTTATTATGCGGGTATGGATGACTCCGGTGTAGCTAATGATACATTGAATAATTTGTTGACTCCACCATTTGACATTACAGGGTTAACCACCCCAAGGCTCAAGTTTTTTCATTTCATTGGTGATGACGCAACACTCACCTCAACGCTCTATATTGATGTCTTTGACGGCACCACCTGGCATTTGGGTGTGTCTGTAGTTACATTTACACAGGCGGCATGGTTGCAGGAGTTGGTGGATCTGACCCCTTATAAATCAGCTGCTACTGTAATACGGTTCAGAGGTGTTGAAACAACAGATTTTAACAGCGATGTTTCCATTGATGATGTTACTGTGGAAGAAACCCCCTCATGCTTAGCTCCTTCTCTATTAGGAGTGCAGACCGAAACACCCAATACAGCAACGGTTTACTGGACAACTGGTGGGGCAACTCAATGGAATATTGAATATGGCCCTATGGGATTCGCACCTGGTTCAGGAACAGTAATACCTGCTACCAATGACACCACGGTAATCACCGGTTTAACCCCACTTACAAATTATGATTTTTATGTACAGGATAATTGTGGTGCCGGTGACGTAAGTATATGGGTGGGCCCGGTATCTTTTATGACAACTTGCGGTTCAGCATTATCGGGTACTTATACCATAAACAGTGGACAATCCACGGGAGGAACAAACTATGCGTCCTTTGGGGAACTCGCTTTTGCTCTTGCTAACTGTGGGGTTACTGGTCCCGTTACCGTGAATGTGGCAGAAGGTACTTATAACGAACAGGTTGTCTTTGATAGCATAGCTGGAGCTTCGGCTTCAAATAACGTAGTGATACAGCCAAATGTTACAAATACCAATCCGGTAATATTGACCTATGCCGCAACCGGGACATCGGACAATTATGTGATAGGCATTAATAATGCGGATTATCTAACTATAACAGGGCTAACTGTTAATGCAACAGGGACTGCACATACCAGAGCAGTAACTTTTGAAGGAACAGCTACCAATGTTATTCTGGATGGTAATACTTTATCTGCGGCCACTGCAAGTAGCACATCTACCAACTATGCTGTGATTTACAATTTTAGTGGGGCAGCAAACCGCATTGAAAACTCGGTTATAAAGAATAATACTATTGTGGGAGGTTCTTATGCCATGTACTGGTATGGTGTATCTTCTACTGATCTGGAACCAGGAAACCAGATCGATAGTAATGATATTCATTCCTATTATTATTATGGAGTTTATGCCTATTATCAGGACGGACTAACAATACGGGGTAACTCGATCACCCAGGATATGATAGCCCCTTACACTACGGGATATGGTATTTATAACAATTCTGTAGATCATGTTGAGATAATCGGGAATGACATTGAAGTGTACGGCACTTCCACCAATTACGGAATTTATAGTACTACAAGCGTAGGTACCTCCTCCGATCCGATGTTAATTGCTAATAACATGATCGCTGCAATAGGTAATACAGGAACTACATATGGTATTTATCCTTTTAATGCCTATTATCTTGATATAGTCCATAATAGCGTAAATGTCACTGCCGGCAGTGCAACCGCAGGAAGAGGCATTTATCTCAATAGCAGTAGTACAGGCACCTATGGTTTTGTAAATCTCTATAACAATAACGTAGTGAATACAGGACCAGGGTATGCTGTAGAAGTATCAAGTGGGGCTGTTACCCTTGGATATGTTACTGCTTCTGACTATAACAACCTTTTTGCTGGCGGAGCCACTTTAGCAAGAGTTGACAATACCAACTATGCTACACTGGCAGCTTATCAGGCTGCAGTGGTGGCTTTCGATCAAAACTCCGTGAGTGCTGACCCACTATTCGCTGGACCAACAGATTTGCATGTTTCATCTCCTGCATTGAATAATGCGGGTTCCCCATTTGCGGGGATAACCACAGATATTGATGGGGACGTGCGATCAGCAACAACTCCGGATATCGGTGCTGATGAATTTAGCCCTCCCAGCTGCCTGCCTTCAACAAGCGGCATAGCGAATAACATTACCAGTACTTCAGCAGATCTTGGCTGGACAGCTGGTGGAGGCACTACTTTTAACATTGAATATGGTTTGGCAGGATACACCCAGGGAACAGGAACTTCGGTAACGGGAGTTACTAATCCTTATTCATTATCCGGGCTGGCTGGAAACACATCGTATGATTTCTATGTTCAGGATGATTGTGGAGCCGGTGGCACTTCCCCGTGGAGCGGGCCTTTTAGCTTTACAACTTTGTGTGGCGTATTTCCTGCCCCGTACCTGGAAACTTTTACAGGAACAAGTACACCTCTTTGTTGGAGCCAATCTGCAACCACAGGTGGTCCCTGGGTTTTTACAGGAACTCCTGACTTTGGTAATACCCATGCTATGCCTGATCATACCAATGGTGTAAGCAATAATTACGCGTGGGTAGATCAGTCAGCAACGGATGTCGGTGTAATCCTTGAAGGCCCTGAGGTAGATATCTCCAGCTTAACTAATCCCATGTTGAGCTATTGGGTAGTTAGCCATAATAATACCACCAGCGTAACGGTTTTCAATATCCTTTACGCGGAAGCATGGGATGGCTCCGGCTGGGTGGCTATTGATTCAGTTCAGGGAGATTTTGGATTGCAATGGGTAGAATTTACAGTAGATCTCTCCTCATACATTTATAATACGAATCTTGTAAAAGTTAGGTTCAGGCAAGAGTCCGGAGGTGATGTAGACGACTTTGACAACGATATGCTTTTGGATGATGTGGGTGTGATTGAGACACCGAGCTGTTTGGCCCCAAGTTCTTTGGGAGCCACTAATATTACGGCCACATCAGCAGACCTGTTCTGGACTGGTGGAGGTGCTTCTGACTGGAATGTAGAGTACGGCCCCACCGGGTTTACTCAGGGTGCCGGAACCATGCTAAATGCAAGTAACGACACTTTAAATATTTCAGGCTTATCAGTTGTAACCACCCATGATTTCTATGTACGGGATAGCTGCGGGCCAGGGGATGTAAGTACTTGGGCAGGGCCATTTTCATTTACTACGCTCTGTGCTGCTTTGCCCACTCCGCATTTGGAAAGTTTTGATAATACAAGTATTCCAAATTGTTGGAGTACATACTCATCCAGTACAGAGACTTTTAATTTCGGTACTAACACGTACGGCCCGGCTTCAGATCATACGGGCAACAGTGGATATTACGCCAATGTGGATGACTCTGAGACGCCATCAACTGCTGATGTTACATTGGAGTCTCCCTTGTTTGACGTGAGCACACTCACTAATCCTGAGCTGCGCTTCTTCCTGGCAAGTGCCGATGCCTCCGTTACAGTTTCTGTAGATGTTTGGGATGGCACCACCTGGAACACAGGAGTGTTTACACATGCCGCAGCCACCTCGTCTACCTGGGATGAAATCACGGTTAACCTTACGCCTTATTCAGCAGGTGGTACAGTAATCATTCGGTTTGTTGTAGATGAAAACAATGGTACTTTCCAGAATGACATCGGTATAGATGATGTGGAGTTGAGAAGTGGTCCAACTTGCCCAACACCTTCTGGTTTAAGTTATACTACAACTTCAGCCACTTCTGCCGATGTTTCCTGGGTTACCGGAGGAGCATCAGATTGGAACATTGAGTATGGTCAGGCCGGTTTCACACCGGGCACTGGTACAGCAATGAATGTTTCAGGCACATCCACCGCTAGCATATCAGGCCTTGCAACAAATACTCCTTATGAGTTTTACGTAAGAGATAGTTGCGCAGTAGGTGATGTGAGTGCATGGGTAGGACCCTTTACCTTTGGAGCATTGGTGCCTTGTGAAAATTTCGATGGCCTCTCCACCGGACAGATTGATCCCCAATCCATCCTGATCAATGGATGGGCAGGAAATGGGGGTGACGCTGAGGTTAGCACCGATTATGCAAACTCCGGTTTGAATTCCTTAAAGATCCACACTTCCGGAACAAACACGTTCTCTGATGTTGTGGCCGAAGTAGGAACCTATACCTCAGGAAGATGGAATATTGCGATGGATCTTTATGTGCCGGCCACTAATGGTGGGTACTATAATATCCTGCACAATTACCAGGGAAGCGGCACCAATATTTGGGCAATAGAAGTAACACTTGACGCCAATGGTACTGCTACAGTAGCGGAAGGAACCAACGGTAGCGGAACAATTGGCACCTATAGTTATAATGTGGGTGCATGGAATACCGTTGAGCACATTATTGATCTGGATAATGACACCGCATTTATAATGGTAAATGGAGTGCCTACTATCGGCTGGGAGTTTTCTCTTGGCTCCGCCAACTTCGGTGGACAGTTTAATGCAGTGAATTTCTATTCCACCGCACCAACCGGTCAAACACCGCTGATTTACTTTGACAACTTCTGTGTAACTCCTTACATAGTGGCCTGCGGACCCTTTGCATCCAACTTAGGAAATGATACTATTTGTGCTCCTGGATTAACAGGTTTCACTGCTAGTTCACCTTTCAATAGTGTGGTGTATATGGATCCTGTGAGCAATATGATCACAGCTGCTGGTGATACACTTCGTATCGCAACAAGTGTTGACACCACTTTAAGTCTTCAGGAGGCAGTACCCTCCGGCAACAAAGGCCATGTAGGTCCGCTTACGAACATCGCAGCATCAGGCTTCGGTAACTTCACAAACGGCCAGTTCATCACTGCTATGGATACAGTTAGGATCGATAGCATGACAGTACTTGCCAATGGGGTAGTTCAGGCAAATGTTCAGATATGGACGACTGATCCTGCTCTTGGAGGTACCCTTGTTCAAACGGGCAAAACCTTTACAACGGGTGCTGCTACGGGAGACTATCAGGTACCTGTAGGAGTAGTTCTTACTCCCGGCAACTATTTCATTAACGTAAACTTCACTGGAGGCACCGGGTCACTATTCCGTGCCACAGGAGGGGCTGTATACCCCTATGTCTTACCAGGTCTGCTGAGCATTGACAGTACCAATTTTAGCTCTCAGGTCCGGATTTACTACACATTTGATTTAGTAGTAAGCGAGATGTGCCTCGGAGCCCCTGTTAGTGTAACATCCTTTATTCAGGGACCTGGTGGTGACCGAACAATCGCCTTCTGTGATAATGGAGCAGTGGTGGATCTTACAACCGAACTTACAGTGGATGCTGATCCCGGTGGTTCTTTTGTGACCACTAATGCAACAGCCGCCCTTAGTGGCAATATGTTCGATCCTTCGGTCTTGGCAGTTGGAAATTATCAGGTTGATTACATAACTCCTGCAACGGCAGTTTGTCCTCCTGATACCGCAACCCTTTCCATCATCATTAACTCCTGTGCCAGCTGCGTGGGAATAACGCAACCGGTGCTTACAGGAGATACTATTTGCGGACCCGGAACGGTTACTCTTGGTGCTACCACTTCCTCAACAGATGTGGTGTGGTTTAACCAGGCGAATGAACTGATTGGCTATGGAAATTCAATATCTGCAGACATCACCAATACCACACAGTTTAAAGCACAGTCTATCCTTAGTGCCGGACCTACAATTACAGCAGGACCTCCTGTATCAATAAGTGTGAACGCATATCCTGCGGGCAACTTTACCAACGGACAGTTTATAACCGTAGGTCAGGATGTGCGGATCGATTCTGCAGTATTTGCAGTGAATGGTCCCCTCGACTTCGTGGTAGCTATTTATGATGTGCAGAGAACAGATACCCTGCAGGTGAGCAAGCTAATCAGCTTTGCCGGAGCCGACACAGCCGCCAAGGAAATAGGTATTTACCTGACCCCGGGTGATTACTTCATCAATGTTATCCCCATCTCCGGAACGGGAATATTGTGGAGGCCAACAGGCGGTGCAAGTTACCCTTACGGTATTGCCAATATCCTTACTGTTACCGGATCCGATTTCGGACCTACCCGCCTCTATTATCTTTATGAAATGGAGGTTAGCGCAGCATGCCTGAGTACCGTGGATTCAGTTCTGGGTGTGATTGCAGCTGGTACTAATCCTGGTGTGAGCGATTCAGTGGATGTTTGTAACACAAACACTGCAGTGGATCTTTCTACCTTCCTTGGTACCCATGACGCAGGCGGAACGTGGATCGATGATGATGCTACAGGTGCACTTACAGGAACTTTCTTCAATGCATCTTCAGTGGCTGCAGGCACATATGATTTCACCTACGCACTCCCGTCAGTGGCCAATTGCCCCGGAGATAGTGCAGTGATCACGGTTACGGTAGAAGCAACTCCTGATGCCGGTGTGGACAGCACAGGTACAGTATGTGATAACCAGGCTACAGTGCAGTTGCGCAACTATATAACCGGAACCAAAGTGGGTGGTACATGGACGCAAATAGGCGGTACAGGTCAGCTCAGTGGAAGCTTCTTCCAGGTATCTAATGCGACTGTAGGCAGCACCTATAGTTTCCGTTATGTACTTACCGGAATTGCCTGCCCCAATGATACCGCAGTCGTTACACTTACCGTTGACGCTGCCGCTGATGCGGGCTCCGATTCCACTATTGTGCTGTGTGACACTGCAGCCGCAGTTGATCTTATCAACTATCTTTCAGGTAGTGCTACAACTGGTGGAACCTTTGTGGATGTAGATGGTAGCGGAGCTCTGAATGGTTCGATATTCGATCCTGCTCAGGGAACTGCCGGCCAGACTTATGAGATCAGATATCTCGTAAACTCATCTTGTGGCAATGACAGCTCGAGCCTGTTCATCACCATTGACAATTGCATTGGGTTACCAGAGTTTGGATCTGTAACCATCGATGTATATCCAAACCCAACTTCGGGAATGGTGAAAATCGATAGCAAGTCTAAGGCTACTGGCACTATGACAATAGAGGTATATGCTATTAATGGTCAGCTGTTAATGCAACGGACGGCCGAAGGTGCAAATACTGAAATTGATCTTGCAGAATTTGCCGATGGCATCTATAACCTCAAAATTACAACCGATGATGGTGTGGATATACACCGCATCACCAAGAAGTAATTTGCAGTTAATTTAAGTAATGAAAACCCCGCCTGGTGCGGGGTTTTTTTATGCTTTGTTCAAAAACCTATATTTGTGGTACCCTGAACTTCGCTATTCAACCCATTTCAATTTTAAGTACGATGAGAACAAACAAAATCATTGCCTGTAGTATGGCTTGTATGGCGCTTGTGGCCTGCCAGAACGAGAAGATAACTCCGGAGGAAGAACAAAAGGAAATTACAGTGACGTATCCTGAAACCAGAAAAGATACCACGGTTGTGGATGAGTACTTCGGCTCGGAGGTGAAGGATCATTACCGCTGGTTGGAAGACGATATGTCTGACGAAACGGCAAGTTGGGTGAAGGCCCAGAATGAGGTTACCTTCGGGTATCTTGAGCAGATCCCGTATCGCGATGATATCAAGGAGCGTCTTACCGAATTATGGAATTATGAGAAGTACGGTGCACCATTTATCAGAGGGGAGTATACCTACTTCTTCAAAAATAATGGCCTGCAAAATCAAAGCGTATTATACCGGCAGAAGGGGGAGAATAGCGAGCCTGAAGTTTTTCTGGATCCCAACACCTTTTCTGAGGATGCAACAACCTCCCTGGGAGGTATCAGCTTCACAAAGGACGGAAGCCTCGTAGCTTACCAAATTTCTGAAGGGGGCTCGGATTGGCGTAAGGTAATAATCCTTAATGCTGACAAGAAGGAGCAGATGGGAGATACCCTGCAAAATGTGAAGTTTA
>CAZNMG010000112.1:0-7371 GCA_964574075.1 uncultured Owenweeksia sp. | reverse complement strand
GGCGTCCCGAAGGGATAGGAGTGCCGCAGCGAACGCATTTCCCAAAACTACTTTTATCAATATGGTAGGGCATTGCGAAGTGATGCGTGCCTGCCGCAATGCCGCTTCATTTACGCTCCTGTTGTTGATGGCATCTTTTGGGTGATCATCTCCCTTACTTCTTCCCTTTGTTCGCTTGTCATTTGTTCACTTTTAAAGAGCGATGTTACATCCGGTTCCCTTTCAGCTACCACTTTGATGCGGGGCTTCGGGGCGCTTTTTTCAATATTGATCCGGCTAATAATGGTAAAAAACCCTGCCAGAGAAGCAATTGTAGAGCACTGCTTGACAACCCTCCCGCAGCGACACCATGATCTCCTTAAAAGAAACGCCAGAAGGCTCTGATGACGCAGAGCTTCAGAAATTTTATGTCCACTAAACTATGCAAGAGATCGGGCGTTGAATACAATTATTACGAAATCAAATATCCCCGAAACCCCGACCCATTATATCACAGCCTAATACAAATAATATATGCTCGCAATGAATTACCGCGGACCTCAAAGAGTTCGCATTGACCACAAACCTGATCCTGAAATACTTCACCCCGGGGATGCCATAGTGCGCGTTACCCGAGCCTGCATCTGTGGTTCCGATATACATCTGTACAACGGATTAGTGCCCGACACCCGTGTGGGCGAAACCTTTGGACATGAATTCATCGGGGTGGTGGAGGAAGTAGGTTCTGAAGTGCAAAAGCTGAAGGTGGGGGATAGTGTGATCGTGCCCTTTAACATAGCCTGCGGGCAATGCGCCTTTTGCAAACAGGAGCTTTATGGCAATTGTCATGAAGCTAATTCGCAGGCCACTGCAGTGGGAGGCATTTTTGGATACTCACACACCGCTGGGGGATACAATGGTGGACAGGCCGAATATGTGCGCGTGCCTTATGCCGATGTGGGGCCGGTAGTGATTCCTGAAGGGATGGATCCTGATGATGCGGTGATGCTTACCGATGTGGTACCTACGGGATACCAGGCCGCAGAAATGGCCGGGATCCAGGAGGGAGATACCGTAGTGATATTTGGCGCGGGACCGATTGGAATAATGGCTGCGCGCTGCGCCTGGCTTTTTGGTGCGGGCAGGGTGATAGTTATAGATAAGTTGGAGTACCGGCTGGAGTTTGTAAAAAATTACGGTCCCGCAGAGGTATATGATTACACTACGCTTGACGACCCGATCCTGTTTATTAAAAAGATCACCGACTGGATGGGCGCGGATGTTTGCATTGATGCGGTGGGTGCAGATGCAAGCGGTAGTAAGCTTCATACTTTTACAGGTAAGCAGGCCATGCTGCAGGGCGGTTCTGCCATTGCATTGCACTGGGCCATTAACTCAGTAAAAAAGGGAGGTATTGTTTCGATCGTTGGTGTGTATGGCCCTACGGGCAACTTAATCCCTATCGGGAATGTCGTTAATAAAGGTATAACCATAAGGGCAAATCAGGCTTCGGTAAAGCGCCTGCTGCCAAAGCTTATAAAGCATGTACAGGATGGCATCATTGATCCCAAGGCATTAATCACCCACCGCATTCCTCTCGAAGAGGTATCCGATGCGTACCGCATTTTTAATGATAAACTCGACAATTGTATAAAACCCGTACTCATTCCACCATCAGCAAGAATTTAAAACAGAATTATTATGCAAGAGACACCGTATAACCAGCACCCTGATATCAAAGGTTGGGGAGTGGATAGGGATAAGAAAAATGATCCTACTTATCCCATGAAGAAAAGAACCGATGAAGAGCAGAAGGGCTATAGCTGGAAGCGGCCCACCCAGCAGCCTGTCGACATCGAAGTTTTGAAGTCGATTGAGCGGCCCAATGTTACGGCTGTGTTTGGCACTTCAGCACCTCCCAGGGGACTTAGCGGGGCCATCAGGCGATTTGCCTATAAATATGGCGAGGGCAGTTTTGCCCATTGGATCCCTCTTATTGTTGCCGATCGTGTTGATGCCGTGGAAGGAATGGTTGATGACCTGAAGCGGGGTCACGTACCTAATTTTTTCGCGGAAAAAGGTTACAAGGCCCAATGGCAGCACAACCGCAAAGGCGTTATTAAAAAAGTGGCCGTGGGGGCTGTAGTCATAGCAGGCGTAGTGCTGTTGTTATCACGAAAAGGTAAATCCTCCCGCTGAACTTCTCATTAACGTCTTGCTTTCACTTAAGAGACGGATACGATGAAAAGCGATCTTTGAAGAGGAAATTTGTATAGTACTGGGAAACAGCCGGCCGAACCAAAGTATCATTTGTGATAAACCCCACTGTTTTTTACAGATAAAACTAATCATCGGTATCAGGCTGTAACTGGGCCGCAATAAGAGGTGTTTTTGGCGCCAGGAAGAAACCTGTAAGGCTGGCAAACATAATCGGTACAAAGTGCCCGAACCCTGTCATAGTTGAAAGCAGAATAATGGTACTTATCGGTGTGCGTGTAACACAGGCATTTACCGCAGCCATACAGCAAACCATCATCAGACTGAGGTTTTGATTGGGTAAAAACTGATGAATCAATAGCCCGAGGGTGGCACCCACAAAAAAGAGGGGTATAATAAAACCACCGCGCCAGCCTGAGGTAACGGTGATAATGATGGCCAGCAGTTTCGCTACCAGAATACCTCCCAAAACGTATAGCGTAAAATTTCCGGTGATCAGCTCATTAATTTCATGATGGCTGAAATACCGCGTAATTGGAAAATAGTAGGCGAGAATTCCCAGCGCCAAACCTCCTATAGTTGTTTTAACAAAAATCGGCCAGCCCGTGCTGTTAAAAAGATTTCTGAAACTCCGCACCCCCATAATAAACAACCAGCCTACTCCGGCCGCTATGGCGCCATAGGCTATCGCCCATAAAAAGTCATAGGTAGAGGTTTCTCCATATACCGGAAAATTCCAGGCGGGCCCAAGACCAATGCTCGTGATCAGGAGAAAAACCACAAAACTCACACAGCTGGCCACAATTGCGGGTATGAGGGCCTGGTAATATTCCACCACATATTTGTGATGGAGTATTTCAAGGGAAAACAGGCTTCCGCCAAGAGGCGCACCAAAAAGGGCTGTAAAGCCTGAAGCCATCCCGGCTATGGTAAGGGAGCGAAGATCCTCGCCCTTAAGCTTCAATTTGCGGGCCAGCCAGGTACCTGTGGAACCTGTCACCTGTACCAGGGGAGCTTCAGGACCCAGGCTGCCACCACTGGCAATACATACCAGCGAGGAAAGGATCATTGAGGGATTGTTGCGATAATCCAGGCGGCCGCCCCTGAAGCGGATGTTATTTACGATAAGCTGGATTTCACCCGGGTTACCAATGAAATGAATAATAAGCCCCGCCAGGAGGCCACCTCCGGCCATGAGCGGAATTACCCATAAACCTTCAATACCGTGCAGGCTCCCGATCAGGAACTCCAAAATAAGCCAGTACCCGCCAGCGATAACGCCCCCCAGCGCCCCAAGCCCCGCCCATAAAAAAAAGAGGCGGCTAAAAACAAAGGGATTAATTTTTAGAGAATCGTTAATCTGATTTCGCAATCTTACAATTCTCCTTGCCCTCCTAACATTCATTTGATTTAGCTAAGGGCACAAAGGTATTGGCTTCTGCAAAAACCGGGTACTGCTGGGAGGAATTATAATATTGCCAAAGACAGTTTATATCCTGCTCATAACCACCGCCACCAACCTGTCGCACCGGCTATAGCCGAATTCGAAAATATTGACTGAGGAAGACATCTTTAGCAGATGTTCTTTAAGGAGGGTTTTAGCCCTGTGTGCCCGCACCTTTACATTGCTTTCGCTGATGTTGAGGGCGGCCGCAATTACCGGATTCTTCAGGCCTTCTACTTCCTTCAGCATATACACTACGCGATATTTTTCGGGAAGTTTATCAATGGCGGTTTCTATCATCAGTCGCGTTTCCACTTGTATGGCTTTCTTTTCGGGATCCATGTTGTTGTGGGGAAATAGGTGATGGATTTTTTCATTCAACTCTGTGGCATTACTTGCATCATTGGGTTGTCGTTTGCGTTTGCGGATGCGCTGCAGCGCTTCGTTTATCCCCACCCGGATGAGCCAGGTACCAAATGAAGCATCCCCTCGGAATTGATCAAGCTTTTGAAAGGCCTTGATATAGGCTTCCTGCATGGCATCCTCCACTTCGGCTTCTTCTTTAAAATAACTGCGTATCACGCGGTAGAGGCTTTGGTTGTGTCGCCTCATCAGCAATTCAAACCATTCTTTTTCGCCCCTCAATACCTTGCTCACTACAATATGATCGGGCATTTCTGAAGTGGTATGGTCATTAATTTTCAAGGCTTTCATTCCGGATATATTTACCTGTTGGATGCCAGATTCAAATTAAAGTTACAACAACTTGTAACCTTTTTGCCTGAAGCTCATCAAAGGAATACAAATCATAAAACATCAACAATGAGCAATTCCACCTTACAATCCGAAACCGGAAATCTTCAAAACCTGCTTCGCCTTACTTATGGTATTGTACCAATAGTTGCGGGGGCCGATAAGTTTATGAACCTTCTCACCGACTGGAGCCAATACCTCCATCCCATGCTGGCCGATATTATGGGTGCTTCCGCATTTATGATGGTGGTGGGCGTAATAGAAATTGTGGCCGGGATACTGGTTCTGGTAAAACCGCGGATCGGTGCCTATGTGGTAGCGGCCTGGCTGGTGGGTATCGCACTCAACCTCATCTTTGGCGGTCATTACTTTGATATTGCCGTCCGTGATCTGGTAATGGCCATTGGCGCCTATGTGCTGGCAAGGCTTAGTGGCTTAGTGCAGAAACCGGGTTAGAAGAGATAGAGGGTAAAGTCATTTCAACCGTTCCAGGCTGCCCTTACGTTTTATAAGGTTTTTATAGTCCCACTGGATTTCCCGCGATTTTTCGAGCCATCGCTTCAGGTCTTTCTTATTGATTTGCTCCACTGATGTGTAACGAATAGAGGCATCTTTAAACTTGCCGGTGCCAGGGTTCAGCTGTTCTTCATCAAAACTGTCACCGCTCCAGAACATTAATCTGATGCAGTCCTTCAATTTACTATACCCAACTATGGGGTTGTCCTTCAGGAACCACACCGGGTGGGCATGCCAGATCTTATTTTCTGCTTCCGGTAAGCCTCGGTTTATTTCCTCCATCAGAAGGTCGCAGATCTCTTTTTCCGCTTCGGATAGTTTGTTGTTGTAGGTGGGAATATCCTGATTCATGAACGGTTTTTAAATAGGTACAGATGAAGCTCAAGAAGTAAGTATCAGCTCAACCTTTCTTCCAGTTTCACCGTGATCTCATCACCGGCCTCCTTGCCAATGGCTGAGCGGACTTCTGCCTTTACGGGTAGTTTATGGTTGCCGTCTCCAAGGGCCATAAATGAGCTTTGAAACGGATAATTGTCTATTGTTCCTCTTACTTTAACCAAACCCCTGGTGCCGAAAAATTCAACCGATTCAGGCCAAATGACATACGTGTGTCCTCCTTTGGCGGGGCTTTTTTGCAGGGTAGCGGTGATTTCTTTATCCAGTATATTTTTCATTCTTATACTTTTCTAATTCCAATTTAATAATTGGATATGGGGCTTTTTTAACAGCTACGGGTAGAGGATGCCGTAGAAGCAGACTGAGGAAAATTTTGAATTGTAAGACGGGATGGCACAAAGCAAATTCTTCACAATCTTGACATAATTCCCAGGATCCATGACAAAGTTATCAACCCGGGCCTTACAGGCAAATGGTAAATCCGACAATGTAAGGGGTAGATTGCGACCAGCATAAGGGCGGCCACTCATTCAACTTAAAGAAACACTCGTAAAAATCTTTCGTGCAATCCTTCTAGGAAACCACCTTCAGTCCTACCAGTGAAATAATAAGTGTGGACAGAAAGAATATCCTCCAGAAGGTAGCCGGTTCATTGAAAAAAAGGATGCCCATTATCACCGTGCCTACGGCACCTATACCTGTCCACACCCCGTAGGCTGTGCCGATGGGTAAGGTTTGCGTAGCTTTTATCAGCAGCAGCATGCTTATGGTGAGGCAAATTGCAAAAGCTCCATACCACCAGTTGGCCATCATGCCGGTGGCTTCCTTTGCCTTGCCGAGGCAGGTGGCAAATGCCATTTCAAAAAGTCCGGCTACTACCAAAATTATCCAGTTCATACTTCTAGAAATTAAGGGGCAAAGAAAAGCAAAGGGTAGAAAGGGAGATACCGGAATTTTTCCATACTGCCATGGGACATCGTGATTACCTCCAGCATTGGCCCTAACCGGTTCTATCGGGCTTAGCCGGTTTTTTACCAGGGGTACCCAAACTACTTTCTTCACGCTCTTCATGAAAGTCGTGCCGCAATTCATCGCTTTCTGCATAGCACACGGGCGAGGAGCGTTCCTGGTTTGTTGAACTACTTTTATTACTCATCAATACTCCATGGCTCCGGTTTAACCTCAGTCCTTCTCATTTCTCCAGTACTGAGTAGTAAATGGTTTGAATTTTAATCTTCCCGTTTTCAATCAAAAATGAATCAGCACCATCCGGTATGTACGACCGCTCTGAATCTCCTGACCACTGGAGAAAGCAAATGTTTTCATAGCACAACTTCAGATGATAGGTATAACTCCCACCCCGAAGTTGGCCACCTAATAATTTGGCTGCTTCTCTTACACCTTCATGGCCTTTGAAGGTGCCGTAGTTGGTCAGTAGGACTATGTCTTCCGCATTATTTTGCTTTAAATCCTCCTCAAGCCTCCCTTGTTGTGTAAGCTTTAGATGATCTTCAAAAACTTGCTAGGAACTGCGGACACTTAAGTTTTCCTTTTCCATATGCCGGTTATTAGAACTGAATGAAGTTAGGCCTTTTTCCATGTGGTCTTAAATGAGTTGGACTGTCGATGTCTTTCTCAAGGCATTATTCTTGAGAAACAGGAAGCGGAAAGAAAACAGGCCTAACTTTGCAATAGGCTAAAGTTATGTACAACAAGCTTCAGAAATACATATCGTCCAAGGTTTCCATCAGTGAAGAGGAGTTCGAGATAGTGAAAGAAGTCTTTACTCCAAAAAAGCTAAGGAAGCGCCAGTACCTCCTGCAGGAGGGGCAAATTTGCCGCTATGCTGCATTTGTTACCAAAGGGATTCTCCGGCAGTACCTGGTGGATGATAAAGGAAATGAACAAATCACCCAATTCGCCATTGAAGACTGGTGGATAAGCGACCGCGAAAGCCTGGCCAAGCAAACACCTTCCAATTATAATATTGATGCGCTTGAAGACAGTGAACTGATGCTGGTTACCAAAGAGGGCATGAGTGAACTGGAGCAAAAGCTACCGGCCTT
>CAZNMG010000111.1:0-11970 GCA_964574075.1 uncultured Owenweeksia sp. | reverse complement strand
ACCTGTAACAATCTAAATCTGTTTAAAATGCAACACACACCAAAATTATGGAAGAAGCTGCTTTTGGGGCTTGCTTTTTCCCCCCTTCTGCTTATGGGTACATCCCCCTTTTCGGGTGATTCCCCCTATGTAGAAAATCCGGAAGAATGGACATTAATTGGTCACCAGGGCGATGTAAAGGCTTTTGCGCGGCTAGGTAGCTGTGGCGAAAATCTGCCGGTTTTTTTCATCAGGATAGAAAATACCAGTAACGACCGGAATCTCAACGTGGAATATTCACTGAATGTTAGTAATGATCCTTCAGGGGGCGGCATAAAGATTCAAATAGAAGTGCCTGCCTCGTCTTCTGTTGAGGGGTTCTGTGAAAGTAGAAGCCGTGAACTTATCGCCTACGCGTATGGCGAAAGGGCCAGTCTTTCCGATTTGGAATTCAATCTATTAACCGCCAAACCCTTTAGCCATGAAGAATAATATACTGAATAAGTTGGCATTGATTGCCACCACCATGGTGTTAGGTATCGGCCTGGCATCAGCCCAGCCCCAGCTCGATAGCAGGGGAGACAACTTCTGGTTGACCTTTCCGGGAAATATTGATTTCGGCAGTGGTAATATTGTTTTCTTTTCCATTAGTGGCGATGTGGCAGCCACCGGGATGTGGGAAATTCCGGGGTTGGGAATATCAGATACTTTCAGCGTAACTCCTGGTGTTGTTACCAATGTTCCTATTCCCAACTCTGCGCAGATAACAAGTAGTGACGGAGTCACGGACCAGGGGATTCATGTAACGGCTACGGCTGAGGTAACTGTTTATGGGGTCAACCTACGGGACGCTTCCACGGATGCTTATCTCGGTTTACCGTCTGATATCCTGGGCACCGAATATGTGGTGTTAGGGTATCAGGGAAATGTTGCTCCCAGCCAAATGACTATAGTAGGAACGGAAGATAACACCATTGTTACCATCACACCAAGTTTCAATTCTGGGGGTCGCATAGCCGGTGTGCCGTATGTCGTGAATCTCGATCAGGGTGAGGTATATCAAATGCGTGCCTTCGGAAGTTCAAATGATGTAAGCGGCACCCTTATTTCCTCTGATAAAAAGGTAGCTGTTTATGGGGGCAATCAGTGCGTAAATGTCCCCACCGGATTTGGCTTCTGCGATATTATAGTGGAGCAAATCCCTCCTATTAATACCCTTGGGAAGAGCTTTGTTGCACTTCCTTTAGCGACCCGAAGTGGTTCTACCTTTAGGGTTATTGCATCACAGGATACGACCATTCTACTTAAGGATGGCTCTATTGTCGCTACTTTGAACAAGGGAGAATTCTATGAGGTGATTGATTCCACGGAGGTGGTTTTCGAAGCGAGCAAACCGGTGTTGGTTGCTCAGTATTGCCACGGTCAGACATGGGATGGAGTAGTTTCTGATCCCTTCATGATGCTTATTCCGCCTTACGAGCAATATCTGGGTAGTTATACGGTCTCCACACCCTCCAGTCCAAGGCTTACGGATCACTACCTCAATATTATAGCTCCCAATAATGCAACAGGTACGGTCCTGTTAAATGGAGTTTTAATCCCTTCAGGTGATTTTACCCCGATTGGAACAAGCGGATTTTCAGGGGTAACGCGTTCGGTAGCAATAGGATCCCATACCGTGAGCAGCACATCCCCCATAGGTATTCACAGCTATGGATTTGGTGCCTTTGACTCCTATGGGTATCCCGGAGGCCAATCACTTTCTGAAGTGGCCTCTGCAGATAGCCTGAGCCTTTCACTCGCTACAGGCATAGCGCCCCAGGGCGATACGGTGTGTGTGGTGCAGGCCACAGTACTGGATAGTGCTAACCAGCCGCTACCCGGGATACGAGTGGATTTTTCACTCACCGGCAGTAATGCCCAAACAGGCTTTGGCTTTACGGATTCAAATGGGGTGGCTACACTTTGCTATTATGCAGCCAATGCAGGTTGGGATACCGTAAGTGCGAGCACCGGTGGATTAACCGCTAAAGGAGAGGTGCTTATCCTTCCATGCTCCATTTCCCTGTCTTCATCACAAGTAGATATTCTGAATGGTAACCCCGGTTCCATTAATCTTACTGTGACTGGAAATGTAAGTCCGCCAACATATGCCTGGACAGGGCCTAACGGATTTACAGCATCTACACAAGATGTGGCGGTAACCGATTCGGGTACTTACAAGGTCGTTGTCACCGATCCCTTCTTCAGCGATTGTAAGGATTCCCTCGAAGTAGTGATTACCGCTTCCACCACACCATGTACGCTTGTATTGGGTGCCACCAAGGTGGATATTGTCAATGGTGCTCCCGGTTCTATAAACCTCACCGTCTCCGGCTTCAATGGTACGCCTACCTATATCTGGACAGGCCCGAATGGATTTACAGCAACTACCCAGGACATCGCTGTGAGTGATTCCGGAACCTACAAAGTGGTGGTTACCGATCCCGGTGCTCCTGATTGCCAGGATTCGCTTGAAGTAACGATTACGGAATCTACCACCTCCAGTTGTACTACCGTTCAAAGTTTTACTATTTGCGATGGCGACAGTGTTCTGGTAAATGGCCGGTATATTTCTGTAGCAGGTGTTTATCACGATACCACCAGTACCGGAGGTATTTGTGACAGCGTTCTGCAAACGACTCTTCATGTCAACCCTGTGTATAATACAGTTACTGCAGTCACCATCTGTTTTGGTGATAGTATTTTCCTTGAAGGTGCGTTTCAGACTACTGCAGGGG
This sequence comes from uncultured Owenweeksia sp., assembly GCA_964574075.1. Classification (GTDB taxonomy): domain Bacteria; phylum Bacteroidota; class Bacteroidia; order Flavobacteriales; family Schleiferiaceae; genus Owenweeksia. Next base: position 9,211 of record CAZNMG010000111.1, on the reverse strand, counting down.
TTTATACCGATGTGTGGACCAGCATAGATGGCTGCGATAGTACAGTTCAAACCACACTTACATTGGATAGCGCTGGCTGCAGTTATGACTGTAATGGCGATCTTAATGGTACTGCGTTTATTGATGCCTGCGCGACTTGCGTGGGAGGAAACACCGGTTTATCTCCTTGCTCACCCGGCTGCGTAAATCTTGAGGTGGTTTCACTGAGTTTGATTGACGCCACCACCGGTGTGGAGATAAGGGTACTGATGGATGGGGATACCATTGACAAAAGTGCCGGCCCGTTTAGTGTTCGCGCCAATACCTGTTCCGGTCCTGTGGGTAGTGTGCTATTTTATGTAAATGGCTCGCTTATGCAAACGGAAAACCTGGTCCCTTATGATATAAATGGGGGTACGTTGGTGATGCCTTTTGCCTGGAACCCCGTTGCAGGGCCATATTCTATTGTAGCAACACCTTATTCCGGTACTAATGGAAGAGGTATTACAGGCATTTCAGAAATAGTGAATGTTGAGATCGTGGATTCCACTTTTACATCGGATTGTAACGGAGTTCCGGGAGGTAGTGCATTTATTGACTCCTGTGGAATCTGCGTAGGAGGAAATACCGGCCGCACGGCCTGCGTGCCTCCATGTATGGAGCTGGAGGTGATTTCCTTCATGCTTGTCAACGCCACTACAGGTAATCAGATCGGTTTACTTCAGAATGGAGATGTTATAGACAAGAGTATGGTGGGCCCATTCAGCATCCGCGCTATAGTCTGTAATGATCCTGTAGGAAGCGTATTGTTCGACCTGAATGGCAGCATTGTAATGAAGGAGAACCTTGTACCCTACGATATCAACGGTGGTACTATTACCATGCCCAATGCCTGGAACCCGGCACCGGGTGTTTATACCCTCGTGGGTAGGCCTTATTCTAAGATGAATGGCAGGGGAGTACAGGGAATAACCGAAACTGTAACATTCACTGTAATAGATGGGGTAGGGTTACAGGTCACAAATACCGGAAGTTCAACGGATGGAATATCTAAGGAGTTGGAGCGGAACACTATTTCTGATGGCAGCCAATCCCTTGGATCAGTGTATTTGACTGCTTCGGACATTGGTGTTTATCCAAATCCTACCACAGGGCTTTTATACATAAAAGTGCCTTATGGAACAGAATCAAATATTCTGTTACTGGATAATTCAGGCCGGCTTTTGAAGGAAGTTAGTACGCCTCAGAAAGCGGAGGCCAAAGCTGGCACCTATGAGCTTGATCTCTCACAGTTACCGCGAGGTATCTACCTGATCCAGGTGATCACAAATGAACAGGTGTTTAGCAGGCGTGTGATTAAGAATTAATTGGCCACCATATGCTAAATCAGGGCCGCTTCGGAAACCCCGGAGCGGCTTTTTTATTGGGAAATCCCGCCCTGTAAGAACCGCTCCACATTATATCGGTCCGGGAGTTTTTTGTGCTCCAACAAGTGATCTAAAAAAATATCAGCCAGGTAAGGAGCCATCAAAACACCTCGGGAACCCAGGCCGTTGAATGCATAAATATTCTTAGTGATCCTGCCCACAAGGGGTTTCCTGTCCTTAATGTTTGGCCGTACTCCCGCCAGATGTTGCACTACTTTATATCCTCCATTAAAAATTTTCTCAAATTCTGATTTTAATTGACCGAGCCCCCCGGCAGTGGTGGTGTCCTGCAGTAAATCCCAATGATAGGTAGCGCCAACTTTGAATCGATTATGCCCGAGTGGAAGAATAAATACAGGTCCGTGATAAATTACATCCTGGGGTAAATCCTCACTTTCCACAATCATTACTTCACCACGGGTTGGCGCGAATGCTTCAGCAGTTTGGGGCGTCAGTTTGCGCATTAAATGACCATTGCAGATGATCACATAGCGAAACTCTTTAGCCAGATCTGTCAGTTTCTGCGGGAGCACCTCTTCTTCGCTATAGGACATAGTAGACTGATGATGGCTCAAATGTGCCTTCAGGAAGTTATCGGTTTGCAGCCATGCGGTGTGCTCCACAACTCCTAACCCATGGGGAGCCAAAATGGTGGTAGCGGTATTCGGAATAACCTTGCCGAGATAAGGGGATAATTTCGGGAGCTCACTCTTCACCAACCAATCATTTACCTGTCCGGGGCTGGAAAATATATGATGGATATTTATCCTGTTATAAAATTCTTCTTTCAGCAGATAGCCCCATCGATTATAAAACTGGACTGCAGCAGGTAAAAACAGATCAGCATCCTGAACTGGTTTGAGTCTTTTTAATACAATGGGGTTTACAATACCTGCGGCAACACGCGAAGAGGCCGAGAGGAAAGGATCATCAATAATATGATGTAGCTGACCCCGCTCGTGGAGCGCCAAAGAGAGAATGCTTCCGGCCAGGCCTTGGCCAATAAGAAGTGTTTCAGACATTGTAAAAAATAAAAAACCCTGACATATGGCTGCCAGGGTTCCTTGTTATGTTATCGAAGAGAGGATTAATACTCCCAGAGATCGTGTTCGAAATCGCGTAGCTTTTCCCTGATCTTCTGTGATTCAAGGAGTTGCTCGAGTGGTGCGTTTCGCTTGTAATCGGCAATGCGCCTGTCGTAGACATTGTCTTCCTTATAGATCACTGAATTAAAATACCTGATGTGGAAGATCTGATCATAGGTAAGGCGTGCCGCGTTATTGTGGTTATTAAAAGCTACATGGGTAGCCAGGGCGTAACGGGCATCAGGAAACCACACCCAAAAAATGTTGTAGATATCCTGCGTTTGCGGGTTACGCACTACCGGAGATATTCCGATAATACGGTTTTTCATCTCGCCACGCTGCTTATCAAAAAACCAATCGGACTTGATTTCATATGCCACTACGTCCTTGGATTGGATCTTAATGGTGTCCACCAGCAGGATTATGCTGGGATCATCCGGATCAAGAGTGGTATCAATCTCGGCAGAGTAATTTTGGACCTGTTCCGGTGTTAGTGGTATTTCAAACCTGTCATCTGCAAAAACTTCCACTATGGTACCTTCGTTCAGGATGCCATCCACCAATACATCATAAAGGCTCTTCCGGTCAGGCACAGCCTGAATGGGGTAGTAGAGGTGGTGATTCATCTTCTCGCGGAGGTCGATCCGTTCCCAGTGACGTGTGCTCCATAGCATATCCGATTCCCTCAGATAAGGGTAAGGAAATACCTGGTTGTGGTGGTAATGCTTGGGTGGGTCCGCAATAATTCCATCGTCCTGCGGGGTAAGCACCTGGCCATTGGTGGTTTTACTTATCAGCAGGCCAGCACACATTAAAATTCCAAAAAAGATCTTTTTCATAGTGAGAGGTTTTCAGTTCTTAGTTTGCATCCACTGAAATGTTACCCACGCGGGTAACCTTCAGGCCGCCAGGCCCCTGAGCTTTTATATCCCTGATAGAGATGGTGGAGCCGGGTCTTGCCTGGTCGATCCTTTGTTTAATATCATTTGTCATCCGGTTTCCTCTAACTTGTTCCGGAGGAAATCCGGGGACGGATACCTCAAATGACGTAACGGTAAGAGGAAGGTCAAAGGGAAAATCTTCAAATGAGGCTTCTACGGTAGCTCCCTTGATCGCATTTTTTGAAAAAATGCCCTCGCTTTGCCTGTAAATTGTTCCCATGGCCGGTGGTAACCCTTTAATACGGAATTGTTTACTACCCACAGTTCGGGTACTACCATCTTCTTCTTTTACAGCCACGCTAATATTCATTTCCTTCCCGGAGACACCGGTAACATTGGCCATATAGTTTCCGTTGGAACCACTTACACCGGGACCGCTGACAATAATCTTTGCAGGGTCAACCCCTGGCACCCCAATTTCAAGAGGGTTTTGCACACCACGGTAAAGCACGTTCATCTTGGTGGGTGAGATAACGGCAGTGGGTGGGGCTACAGTGTAAGTTCCTTCCACAGGAACATTTATAGCTGCCTGACCCATTTGTTCAATGGTGATCATACCCGCCCATTTTTGCTCACCCAGAGAATTGGTCTTGAACTTAACTGTTCCGATGCCCTTTTCAATTTGATCTGCAGGTAAAGGGTTACCGTTTATTACAATTTTAGGCTCTTGAGTATCGTCATAGGCTGCCACAAAAACCTGTGCTTCATATTCATCACCCTGGGTAACATAGGTTGATTTGGGCATTACAATCGGCTTAATTCCGGTAAACTTCAAATCTGAGGCGCCAATATTGCGTTGCAAAGCACTAATAACATCGGATTCAGTATTACGAACTTTTGCCTGGATATCGGTTAAAAAAGGAAGCACTGCTGCCAGTGGATAGTGCTCGAAATTGGCACTTTCCCATGTTGTTGCCACTCCGTCAGTTCCCACCTTTTGTTTATCGGTATCAAAAATCTCCAGAATGTTTTTCTTCATCTGTTCGTTGTCACCTGCATGGGCCAAAAGTGAGGCGCGATAGGCTTCAATCTTCTCTTTCAATTCGTTGGCATTCTTCTCCACCAGAAGATAGTTCGCTACTTTTTCCCGGTTGTCAAGGCCTTGGGGAATTTTGGATTCTTCATCGGTATACCCCCCTGTAATTTCAATCAATTTGGCTTTGATGTTTTCTATATAAGTAACAAGTTCCTCTGACTCTTCACGAACCTGAAACGCCTCATCCCGCCATTTTCCGGCCTTGGCTTCATTTTCAGCCGCTGCTGCCTCAAAAGCGCTGTAGATATCCGCGTTCTTGGTTTCCACCGTCTGCACGGTTTCATCAAGGCTTGCATCAAGCTTTGTGAGGGCTAGAAGAATATCCTTCGAAATATTTAAGGCCAAAAGAGCGGTCAACACGAGGTACATCATGTTGATCATCTTTTGCCTTGGTGTTTGTTTTCCGCTCGCCATTTCTGCCTTCCGTTATAAAAAATTAGTTATAATAAGTTTTAGATGTGCCTCAAGGCTTTCTTAGTTCCTGTTTGTATTCATAGCCGAAAGCATACCTCCGTAAACGTTGTTAAGCTTGCTCATATTTGTTACAAGTGTGCTTACTTCGTCAGTGAGCTTTTCCGAATCTGAAATGGAAGAATTTAATTTTTCCATCAGGTTATTTTGTGCTTCCATCTGGCTTGCAGAGCTTTCCAGTTGTACGGCATAGAGGGCATTCAGTGATTCCATATTCTGACTCGCCAATGCAAGTTGCTCGCCATATTCCTTGGTTGCAGCTGCGGCATCCACAGTGTCATTCAACTTGTTGGCTGCATCGCCAAATTTTCTCAGGCCGGTACCGAGGCTTTCTATAAGGGCGCTATCAATTTTGGCCTCTTCAAGCATATTATCCAGTTCCTGGGTGGCAGTAAGCCCTTTATTTGCCTTGGCATATTCTTCCGCATCAGGATCATCCATTCCTGCCAGTTCGGGATATACCAATGACCAATCGTATTCTTCATGTGGTTTTTCAAAAGCAGAGAAGAAGAAAATAACGGCCTCTGTGGTAAGTCCTACAATAAGCATGGGATCTGCACCCGGGAGGTGAAGAATCTTAAACATTGCGCCCAGAATTACCACGGCAGCACCCCATCCATAGAGTTTTGACATGAAATTCTTAAATCTCTTGCTGTTTACATCAATTAGTGCCATCTTTTTGTAAATAATTTAAGTTAGAATAAAGTAAATAGAGTTACTGAGTTAAAAATTAAAAGTCCTTGATGTCGCGGCCCATAAAGCTTTGTACCGTACGGAAGCCAATGTATGATTTGGCAGTATCCTGGTACTCATAATCACGTGTGCTCACCTGCATGTAGTAGGCTACATCCTTCCAGCTACCTCCGCGGATTATTTTCCTTTTCAGGGTTTCGTCATCATTTTCGAGTGAGTTATACTCAAAGTTGGGGCTGATATCGGATACGTAGTAATACGAAGCCGCATCAAAAGCAGTGCTCGTCCATTCAGATACGTTACCCGCCATATTATAAAGATTAAAGCCATTAGGGGCATATGCCGTTACCTTCACAGGATAAAATCCCCCATCGGCAACAAGGTTTCCGCGCATAGGCTTAAAGTTGCCCAGGTAGCAACCTGAGCTGTTGAGGGCATAAGGGCCACCCCATGGATAAGTCATATTATTTTGACCACCGCGGGCTGCATATTCCCATTCTGACTCAGTAGGTAGACGGAATTCCTGCTCAGGGCTCTGTCCGCTGCTCTTCAGGTAATCATTTCTGTACTTTGTTCTCCAGTTGCAGAATGCTGACGCCTGCTCCCAGTTTACTCCTACCACAGGGTAATCGTCAAATGCTGGATGCCAGAAGTACTTGTCGTGCATAGGGTCATTATAGCTATAGGTGAAGTCATGAACCCAGGCCAATGTATCGGGATAAATATTGATGATGCCACCCTCAAAGAAGGAGCTACGATCAGAGAATTCCTTATTCTCCTTTATATAGTCGCGGTACGAGAAATATTCGCCATCATCATTGGCATCATTGTAATCATAAACAACCCTGTTGCTCTTGCGCGAAGCTTTTTGGCGATTAAGGGTAAAAAAAACATAGTTGAGCTGACGGGCATCTATCATGCGTCCTCCCAAAAACATTTCTTCCGGAGGAAGATATAAACTTGATATGATTTCCGTGTATTCCGGGCTTGGATAGTTTTCAGTATCCCATTCGAGATAGGGCTCCCAATCCAGCCGCCTCTGCATGGAGTCGGGATAATTGAGCGAGACATACTCCTCAAAGAAGCTCGGATCCTCCGCATTGGCAGCATCAATCATTTCATAGCCTTCCACCAGTCCATCTTCACCAAGACGAAAACGCAAAATGGAGTCGCGTACCCAATATACAAACTGACGATACTCATTATTGGTAATTTCGGTCTGATCAATCCAGAAGGAAGGAATCGAAACTGTTTTGGTAGGGGAAATCAGACTGGAAGGTACATCCTGATCGGCATTTCCCATGTTAAAAGAGCCTTGCGGAATGAAAACCATACCGTAGGGTTCTGAGGGATACCAGGTCGGACGGTCCTGAACTCCAACGAGTTCTCCGTGATCATTGCTGCTACAGGCCACCAAAAAGGCGGAGCCTAAAGCTATGATTATCAATTTTTTCATGTCCTACAGAGTTAATTACAAGTTGATTTTCAAATAGTTTCGTTCAATGTTGCTATATTACAAAAATCTTGGGTTTTTATAACTACCTGGAATTCTGGGTGGAATTTCCACTCTAAAACAGTACTGTAAAAATATTTCATGACTGCCACTTCCCTGCCCTGCAATATCTGAAGTTGGAATATCATAAGCATAACCCGCACTTAAGGATTCGGTAAACTGGTAACCAATATTTACAGCCACTGCTTCACTGAGCCTATAGCTAACGCCACCCCAGAGCTTGTTATTGTGAACTCCCGTCACGTTAACCTCCATTACGGGTGAGGCAACGAGGTCTGTTTTGATTAAAGCGCTTGGGCGTAACTCCCAGGTTGTGGCCGGGATCTGCCAGTTATAGCCACCCATTACATAATAGTGGCGCTTATTATAGAAGCGGGTGATCGAAGCAATGGACCCGGCAAGGCCCGTAGCTGACTCTATTATCCGGTTGGATGAAACTCCGGCCCATATCTTTTCGGATTGGTAGTAGGCTCCAAACGACATATCGAAGGTCATCCCATTTGTGCTGCCCGCTGGTATGGAAGGGTCACCAAAATAATCAGGCCGTCCGACATCCGGAGCCTGCCAATCGGCATTCACCACACTTGAGGTGTATAAGTCAAAGGATACACCAATGCCAAGAGTCCCTGTGGGCAATTGATGTTGATAGCCATAGCCGAGGCCCAAATTCAGATTCTGAAAATACCCTATCTGATCGTTTGCTATTTTTAGGCTCACTCCACCCCGTAGGATGTCTAAGGGCACATTTACATTTATATTTTGAGAAGTTGGAGCTCCATCAAAGCCTACCCACTGGCTGCGGTGTAAGGCATTTACGCAAATGGCATTTCCACTTCCGGTTACCCCGGGGTTATAATAAATGCGGTTAAACTGGTACTGCGTAAACTGCAAATCCTGCTGTGCGGCTGCTATAAAGGCCGAAAATATAAGTACGGTTGTGTAGATTTTCTTCATAAAGGACATATCAGTCATTTGCGTTTTTCGCTTTTTGAAAAGCTTCAAAGATAAAATTTTGAATAAAAGAATGTTAAATACCTATTATTTTTAACGGAGTCAGGGTTTAAATACTTTTTTTCATGGCCTGCCACCAGCGCAGTGGAATTTCATTCTGACAGGCTTTCTGATAATCTTCAAATGAGCAGGGTATCAGTTTGTGGCGCTCGCTCTTTTCGGCATATTTTCCCTTTAGAGGTACCTCAATCCACCACCGTTCGCTCAGGTGGCTTTTGTAAAATATTAATTCGTGTGCCCCTTCATCTATCAGCACTGTAAACTTCTGGTAGTCCTTTTTGCTGGCAAAAGGATAGTCGCCTTTACGATTGTTATACCCTTCAATAAAGTACCAGATCATTTGGGCCACCAGGTGTGAACTCCGCCCGTTCTGGTCGAGTTCGGGGTTATTTTCATAGATCCCGAACGAGCTAACCTTATCGCTGAGGCCTGCATATCGGCAGATGGCGCAGGCTTCTTCACCCGAAAAACCATTGGGCGAACCATTGGCATTGGCCGGTGCATCCGACATACGGATAGCCGAAAGATCAAAACTTACAATGTCCGAATCGCGAATGATGGGCTCGCACTCCTTTATATTATTACGAAAGCTGCCGAGTCGGTGAATATCAAAGTACATTCTTTCCATCAGGTCAATTTCCTCCTGGTTTACAAAATAGGTTTGATAACCGATATTGCTGAAATTGAAGAGGATGTAGGGCTTCTTAAGGATAACATGGCTGAGAAAGTTCTGCGAGTTCAGCTTTTCATCCTGCCTCCCCAGGTCAAATCTGGAATCAATGTTCACCAGGTTTACCGTTTGCTCCATCACATCATAGGCGCGGTAATTGGCATAAGTGAGGTCATGGCTGCCTCCTATTATTACAGGAAGAATATTTTTTTGCAGAAGCTGGGCAATCGCTTCCTTTAGGCCATGGTAGCTATCTGCCAAAGTTTCCCCGGGATAAATATTCCCCAGGTCTGCCATATGCACATTCCATTTTCCGGTGCTAAGGCGGTAGAGGTAATGGCGCACGGCATCAGCCGAATTTTTTGTACCCTTATTTAATGCATTG
>CAZNMG010000110.1:0-3959 GCA_964574075.1 uncultured Owenweeksia sp. | reverse complement strand
GTGGGAAAACCCGTGTTTATCTGGATGAGTTGGGATAAGTATGCCGAAGGTTTGGACAAGATCCGCTTTGACCGCGTGTTTACCACCGTGCATGGTGATGGCCCCCGCAGGAGCTATTTCTGGCCTTTTGTGGTGGTAGTGGTTTTGATCTACATCGGCAACTCCTATTATAAGAAGAAAAAGAAGAGAACCACGTAAGCCTTACCTTTACTCCATGTCGCAAAAAACAGATCAGCCCTGGCGGATCAGGCAGTATATTATTGCAGGAATTCTGCTGGTAATGGAGGTTTGGTTGATGGTAAAGCTGATCGAAATGTGGGACCGCAATCCGGATGTGATGATCCTTGGAATTGTGATGCTGGCCGCGATAATCATCGGCACCCTCCTTTATGTTAATTATGTGTACCACCTGCTCTAAGTTATGACGGGAGTCTTCAGCACCGCCTATCTTCCGCCCATCTCCTGGATGCAGGCTGCCCTGCGCTGTGATGAAATTCTGCTTGAAAAACACGAAAGCTGGCAAAAACAGAGCTACCGCAACCGCTGCTATATTCTCGGTCCGGCAGGGCCGCAGTTTCTCAATATCCCGGTGGTGAACAATTCTAATAAGAAACAAATTGCCACCGTGGAGATCAGTTATACCGAAAACTGGCAACACACCCATTGGCAGGCTATCAAATCCGCCTATGGCACCGCTCCGTTTTTTGAAGTGCTTGCTCCGGAGCTGGAACCTTTTTTCAGACAGCAAACCCACCGGCTATGGGACTGGAACCTTGAACTGATCCGGCTTTTGCTGGATTGGCTGCAGGTGGACATTCCGCTCAGGGAAACCACTCAATGGTCAGCGGATCAACCCAATGATTTTCGCGAAAGCTTTCATCCCAAGATGCCTTTACAGGGCACCTTTCCAGCCTATCCCCAGGTATTTGATGACCAGCTGCCTTTTGCTTCCAACCTTTCGGTAATCGACCTGCTTTTTAATGAAGGTCCCGCAGCCTACGATTACCTGATCGGTAGTTGATCATCTTTTACAGAAATGGCCAATCCTTCTATTATTCAACTTTGTGAGGGTTTGAGCCGGTTTGTGCCGAAGCGTCCCGCCTCATTTCCTTATTTTCGCACTTCCTGAAAATTTTTATGAAAAAAATTCTCTTTGCCCTCAGTTTTTTTCTCGTTTTACAAACTGCCTCAGCCCAGCTCAATTGTGAGGAAAAATTCACCATGCGCAACATTGCACCCTCGGGTCTCAATATGCGCGCAGAGCCTAAGCTGGTCAGTAAAGTGGTGATAACCGTACCTTACGACAGCCTGCTGATCGCCTGCCAGAGTACGGCCGGAAAACTGACCGTGGAAAATATCACAGGCTACTGGAGGCAGGTGCTGTACAAGGGAAAGACGGGCTATATGTTTGATGGCTTTCTCGAAGTGATCGCCACAGATCCCATAAGCAGCGTGGCCGGGGCAGGAGAAACCACAACGGACTCCGCTGCTGCCCTGGGGGGCATAGCAGAGCCTTCCTATCCCGATATAACATACCAATTCCTTACCGAAGCCTACAACTACTGCGGAGATGTGGAAAGTATCGATCCCGGGCTGCTTTGGTATGGCATTTATCCTGCTGATGAGGAAAACAACGAGCGCTTTCATCGCATTAAACCCGTGGAGCTCGAAATAGTACTGAGCAAGGCGCGCCTGGGCGAGGGACTTGAATTCGATATAGAAACTGACGAGGAGGAGAGCAGTGTCTTTTTGATAGGCGCCAACCGCCAGCTGAAATTGGGTGACCTCGAGCTCGAAGACTACAGTGAAAGGCTTCGCTACAGTGGCAGGAAAGTATTTCCCGGACAGGAGCTGGCACTCGGAAAGGAAACGAGCCTCGCAGCTACAGGTGCTGTACAGTCTTCAGGGCCGTGCCCGGTGTTAAAGGACTATAAGCTCGTGCTGAAAGGACGCAAAAACGACAAGCCCATGGAACAGGAGCTCACCTCTGCCCTGCCCACCGGTGAATGTGGTATGCCCGAAGTGTACTGGTTTGGAGACTTTACCGGTGACGGGTTCCCCGAAATTATTTTTGTTTCCGTTTACGAGGAGCGCAATACTTTCACGCTCTTCATCAGCGAAACTACCGACAGCAAGGACCTGGTGGAGCAGGAAGCCGTCTGGACAATTGATAAATGTTATTGAAAAATGGCTCAGGATATCGAATTCAACAAGAACGAAGATCATCTGAAACTCCTGGTTTCAGATATGCGCGCCAAGCTCGAAAGGATATATAAAGGCGGTGGTGACAAGAAAATAGAAAAACACCGTGCCAAGGGAAAAATGACGGCCCGCGACCGGGTAGATTACCTTTTGGATAAAGACCGCCCGCGGATTGAGATCGGTGCTTTTGCCGGATATGAAATGTACTCCGAGCATGGCGGTTGCCCCAGTGGTGGAGTGATTGTGATGATTGGATATGTACAGGGCCGCCAGTGTATTGTAGTAGCCAATGACGCTACGGTAAAGGCCGGAGCGTGGTTCCCGATCACCGGAAAGAAAAACCTGCGCGCCCAGGAGATAGCCCTCGAAAACCGCCTTCCCATAATTTACCTGGTGGATAGTGCCGGGGTTTACCTGCCCATGCAATCGGAGATCTTTCCCGACAAGGAGCACTTTGGGCGCATATTCCGCAACAATGCCATTCTCTCTTCGGAGGGCATTTCACAGATCTCCGCCATTATGGGCAGTTGTGTGGCGGGTGGCGCCTACCTCCCTATAATGAGTGATGAAGCGCTGATCGTGGAAAACACCGGAAGCATCTTCCTGGCCGGCAGTTACCTTGTAAAAGCCGCCATCGGTGAAACCGTGGATAACGAAACCCTGGGCGGGGCCACCACCCATTCGGAACTCTCCGGGGTGACCGATTACAAGAGCAAGGATGATGCAGATTGCCTCACCTCCATCCGGAATATAATGGATAAGATGGGCGATTTTGACAAAGCCGGTTTTAGCCGCAACGAGCCCGCACCGCCCCAAAAGGAGGAAAAGGAGATCTATGGCTTGCTGCCCGCTGACCGCACCCGCAACTACAATATGATGGAGATCATAGAGCGGCTGGTAGACAACAGTGAGTTTGAGGAATACAAGGCCGGCTATGGGAAAACCCTCCTCACCGGCTATGCCCGCATTGATGGCTGGGCCGTGGGCATTGTGGCCAACAACCGCGAAATTGTAAAGACCAAAAAAGGTGAAATGCAGGTGGGAGGCGTGATCTACTCCGACAGTGCTGACAAGGCCTCACGCTTTATTGCCAACTGCAACCAAAAGAAAATTCCACTGGTATTCCTGCAGGATGTGACCGGTTTTATGGTAGGCTCCCGCAGCGAACAGGGCGGTATTATAAAGGATGGCGCTAAGATGGTAAACACCATGAGCAATAGCGTAGTACCTAAGTTCACAGTTATCATCGGCAACAGCTACGGGGCCGGCAACTATGCCATGTGCGGCAAGGCTTACGACCCCCGTCTTATTGTGGCCTGGCCCACAGCACAACTAGCCGTAATGGGCGGCTCACAGGCGGCCAAGGTGCTGTTGCAAATAGAAACCGCCAGCCTGAAAGCCAAAGGCGAAACCATAACTCCCGAAGTGGAAAAGGAACTGCTGGACCGCATTACCGACAGCTACGAAAAGCAAACCAAGCCCGAGTATGCTGCCGCCCGCCTGTGGACCGATGCCATCATCGACCCGCTGGACACCCGCAAGTGGATCAGCATGGGGATTGAGGCTGCGAACCATGCGCCTGTTGAAAAACGCTACAACCCTGGAGTGATCCAGGCGTAGTTCATTAGGCCTGATATCAGCAGGCGCAAGATCTACGGGCAACTACTCAAAGTTTCCTGGTCTCATTAAGAAGAACTGCTATTTTAGCTCCAACTGGTCTATCATGAAATATTTATTTCTGATCCTTTCCTTTTGCC
>CAZNMG010000109.1:0-4950 GCA_964574075.1 uncultured Owenweeksia sp. | reverse complement strand
CGAGGCGAAGAAAAAGTTCCGTGAACTGCTTCATTATTTGTAGAAGCTGAAGCCGTGAAGAATTGTTTTGCCCAGACAGCGGGCAATGTTGAATTCAGGATTATCAGGCCTTCTTTACCCGGCATTCCACCTCACCCGGGCTATCAGTGGTGCGGATATTTTTGATTTTTTCACCACAATTAAGGTTGATATTAGATCCCTTCACCTTAAGGGTTTTGGTGGTGATCACAGAATCGCCATCGGCCAGGATATTGCCGTTGCTGTCTTTGGTTTCCATTGTTAAGATTTAGTGGGCTAATCTATGGAAAGGTCTTCTTAACTTTTCCGAAGCGGTTCACCTTATGACCAAACTTAATAGGCCCTCACATTTTTGCCTTCGTAGTAATTGAGGAAGGCACGGTTTACAACGCGCATACCCCCAGCAGTGGGGAAGTTTCCGGTGAAGTACCAGTCGCCCTGATTGTTGGGACATGAGGCATGCAAGTCTTCTATCCCCTGGTATATGATCTTTACTTCGGATTTCATTCCCTCCGGGGTCAATAGGCGGGCAATGCGATCGGAAATCTGCTCGGGTGAAAAGGGAGCATAAATGTCCTTTACAAAGTTCTGTATCTCACTATCAGGCAGATGCTTTTGTGCTACACATTTATCGTAGACATTGTCAATAACATTGTCCAAACCGCTTTCGCGCAACAGCGAAATGGCCGCCTGGAAAGCAATGAAATCGCCCAACTTAGCCATGTCAATACCATAGCAGTCGGGGTAGCGTATTTGTGGAGCGGATGAGACCACAACAATTTTTTTAGGCTCAAGCCTGTCAAGTATCTTCAGAATGCTTTGCTTCAGGGTGGTACCGCGCACAATGCTGTCGTCAATCACCACCAGGTTGTCATCGGGGTTTACGGTTTCGTAGGTGATATCATATACGTGCGATACCAGGTCCTCGCGGCTGCTGTCTTCGGTGATGAAGGTGCGCATTTTCACATCCTTCCAGGCAATTTTTTCCACCCTTGGGCGTATGGAAAGGAGCTCTTCGAGTTTCTCCGCATCCAGTTCTCCTTCAAACTTCAGGATCTTATCGCGCTTTACCTTGTTGAGGTAACTTTCCATTCCCTTCACCATCCCGTAAAAGGATATTTCGGCTGTATTTGGGATGAATGAAAATACGGTATGCTTCAGGTCATAATCAACCTCCTGGAGAATGGCGGGGCACAAACGTTTTCCCAGTTCAATCCGCTCGCGGTAAATGTCGGCATCATTGCCACGCGAAAAATAGATCCTTTCAAAGGAGCAGGCTTTCCGCTCCATGGGTTTGCGGATCTGCTCGAGTGAGGCTTCCCCATTCTTTTTGATAATAAAAGCGTGGCCGGGGGTAACCTCCTTTATCTCCTTAAAGGGAACATTAAAAGCCGTTTGAATAACAGGACGCTCGGAAGCTACAACGGCAATTTCGTCATCATCATAGTAAAAAGCGGGGCGAATACCGGAAGGATCTCTGAGAACAAAAGCATCACCATGGCCAAAAAGGCCGGCCATTGCATAGCCCCCATCCCATTTTTTAGCGCTTTTGCGCAGTATCTTTTTAATGTTGATTTCCTCGGCAATGCGGGCACTCACATCTTTTTTCGCGATACCTTCCTTTTTGAATTTCCTGTAGAGCTTTTCATTCTGCTCGTCAAGAAAGTGCCCGATCTTTTCGAGGATGGTAACGGTATCTGCCTTTTCTTTTGGATGCTGCCCCAGGTTAACCAGTTCACTGAAAAGCTCATCCACATTGGTCATATTGAAGTTACCCGCAAGGATAAGATTACGGCTTACCCAGTTATTCTGCCGTAGAAACGGATGACACTGCTCCACGGAATTTCCACCATAAGTGCCATAGCGGAGGTGGCCGAGGTAGAGTTCACCTACAAAAGGGAGGTTTTGTTTAAGCCATTCCGCATCCTGCAATTTGCTGCGGTCATCGCCAATTCCTTCATTGATGCGGCTGTTTACCCGCTGAAAGAGATCCTGAATCGGGGTTTTATCACTGGAGCGGTACCGGCTGATGTAGCGGGTGCCCGGGGCCATATCGAGCTTTATGTTCGCCAGTCCGGCTCCATCCTGCCCGCGGTTGTGCTGCTTCTCCATAAGCAGGTACATTTTGTTCACCCCATACAGGGCGGTACCATACTTCCGAAGGTAGTAATCAAGTGGTTTTTTCAACCGTACAAGTGCAATTCCGCACTCGTGTTTTATGGCATCACTCATGTGTGGGCTCCCTTCAAAAATGAGTCCACAAAGTTACGCGTTTTTCGGTACCTGTTGGCTCGATGTATTACCACTGTCTATTGCCAGCCGGCTTTTATCAATATTGAGCCATTCGAGGGTGGAATTGCAGAAGATATCTTCCACCACGCTTTCTTCCAGATCCATTTCGGTAATGAACTTCCCAATCTCAAGATCTCCCAGCGGAAAGGGGTAGTCCGAGCCTAACGTTACCTTTTTGGAGCCCTGCATCTTAAGGATATATTCCAGCATGAGCGGATCATGCGTGATGCAGTCTACCCAGAAATCCCCGATATAGGTGCGTGGGTTGTGATTGTTATGGATGGCAACCAGATCTGGCCGGCAATTGAAACCGTGCTCCACCCGCCCGATGGTAGGAAGGAAGGAGCCCCCGGCATGGGCAAAGCATACCCGCAACTGGGGGAGTCTTTCAAATACGCCCCCGAAGATCATGGAACAAATGGCCCGTGATGTTTCTGCAGGCATTCCTACCAGCCATGGAAGCCAGTATTTACGCATACTGTCCATGCCCATCATATTCCAGGGATGTACAAGGATGGCCATATCCAACTCCTGGGCCGCCTCGAAAATGGGAAAAAACTCAGGCTCACTCAGGTTTCTGTCATTGATGTTGGAACCTATCTGTACTCCAAGGAGTCCTATTTCCTTGCAGCGCTCCAGTTCCTTAATGGCCTCTTCGGTATCCTGCATGGGGATGGTGCCTAATCCGAGGTAATGCTGAGGAAATGACTCACAGGTTTGAGCAATATCATCGTTGAGGTAGCGCGATAACTCTGCACAATCGCGGCCTTTGGCCCAGTATGAAAACATAACCGGTATGGTACAAACCACCTGCACCTGCGTATCAAATTGAGCATAATCCTCAATTCGGAGTTGGGGTTCCCAGCAGTTGGGTTGAATTCTTCTGAAAAACTTATCACCCTGCATCATGTTGGCGCTGCCATCATTGTTGCGGATAAGGTGAATGAATTCACCGTACCCGAACTTATCTGCGAAATTGGGCAGCTTTGCCGGCAGGATATGCGTATGCATGTCAATTTTGAGCATAAGTGCGAAGATAAAAAATGTGAGTGAGCCTGTAGTATACTTCTTATACTATGGCAAATTTGAAATGTAAAACCAACCCTAAAGGATCTGTACTCTCCCCCGCGATACTATAGTTTCAGAGAGATGAAGAAAATTCACGCGAGGCCGGAAATTCAGCCCGGTAGCAATTAGTTGTGGTACACCTGAAAGATCCTTAGCATAACTTCAGGGGGGATCATGCCGTTTTCATAATTGTTCATTTCTCTCAACACATTTTCCACGGCTGCCGGCCTAAGGCCTAACCGGAGACCACATTCCTTAAGTTTTGCTATCTCAAGGGAATTTAAATTCAAATCAACATTGGCTACCAGAACCAGTCGGTGAAACTGGAAAATCCGGTCAAACTCCGAAGGTTGTGGGGTAAAGGCTGAATACTGATTAAAGAGCCTTTGGAATTCGGGTTCATCCACATCCAGCATTTTGGCAATGGCCAGCATAAAGTCGTATTCGATTTGCCGAACCTCTGCATCTACACGGGCCATTTTTATGAGTTCGGTAAGGATGCTCAGTTTCTCTTCCATCACACTGAATTATAAGGTAAAGGTAGCGGCAATATGCAACTTTTGGCAGATATGCGGAAGTTAAATAGATCAGAGTGTAAACTGGGAGGAAAAAACTCAGGAAGAGCGCTGATAGTCGCTGATAAACTCCTCAAGCATAATCAGGCCCGGCTGGTAAACCTTGAGATCTTTAATTTTATTGAATTCCGGATGATCGAGGTGGGTGCAGCCCAGCAATATTTCATAAAATCCCTGATCCTTATATTCTTCGAGGGTCTGTTTCAGCAGGATGAATTGCTCCTCCCGCGAAATTTGTTCCAGTTGATTTATAAGGGGAAGACGCGGAAAGATGTGAAGTTCGCCCGGATCACAGATGGACTCCTTTAACACCAGGTCTCTCAGGTTATCACGGGTATTTTCTTCTGCCACCACAATTGCCAGTTTGGAGCGATCAGCTTCCTCTAATATAGTGCGGTAGTAGCTGGTGAGTTCATAGATTCTCCCCGGATGGAGCATATGCCAATCCGCAGCAAATGAAAGGGAATTGCAATAAATAATGATCTCGGAAAATTCATGCGGAGCTACCTTTTCCCTGAATTTTCTGACCAACAGGTTAGGATTGCGGTAAAGCTCGGCCTGAAGAGACGGCTTTGTGGAAATGGCCACTGCCCGCGCAGGGATATTATGCTGTAGAAGGTAGGCAGCGCCTTTCCCTGAATCAAAAGGAGTGCCTCCAACCACCGCTATGTTGGAAAAAGTAGGGATATTATCCGAAGTAATTCGCAAAACCTTGTTTTGATTTTAGGAAGTAATCTTTGAAGGGAAATGTTCTTTTTCCGACAGGATGGCTTCTTTTATTTCTCGCATTTTGGGTAAAAATCGCTGCATAGAATTATCCTCAACCATGTTATGAGTTTCGTGATGAAGTGCCAGTGCTTTGGGCCCGCGTTTGGTACCAGTCATATATTCCTTGCGCTTAATTTTTTCCTTCCGGAAGAAATCTTCTGTTCTGTGCCAGTAGTGGTGGAGAATAAGGTGATCGTAATTTACAGTCCGGTCATCAAAAAGCTCCAAA
>CAZNMG010000108.1:0-3298 GCA_964574075.1 uncultured Owenweeksia sp. | reverse complement strand
AGTCAAAGCCCCTAACACCACGGCAGCGGGCGGGTTTGGAAGCTTATGTTGCTGAAGGCTGCGTTGCCTGCCACAGCCAACAGGTGCGTAATATTGAGATGGATGAAATGTGGGGAGATCGGCCTTCAATCCCATCGGATTATTATTACAGTAAGCAGCGCCGTGATGTTTGGCGGCAATCCCCTTCTCTTTTGGGCAGTGAACGCACCGGGCCGGACCTTACCACTGTCGGCCAAAGGCAGCCCAGTCTGGAGTGGCACTTGCTGCATTTATACAATCCCAGAAGTGTTGTAGAGGCTTCAGTGATGCCCGCTTACCCCTGGCTCTTCGATGAAAAGGCCGTGCCTGATGAGGATGATGTAGTGGTGAACGTCCCTGAAGATTTTCTTCGAGATCCCAATAAAAAAATAATTGCAACAGAGAAAGCCCTGCAATTGGTGGCTTACCTCCAATCCTTGAAACAGGTTGACCTTGAAGGCAATAATCCAGTAGAATTTATCCCATCCAAAGAACCCAAAGTAGATGATGAGATACCCTCTTCGGGGGGGGAACCAAAGATTAATGGCGCTGCACTCTATTCAAACAACTGTGCCTCCTGCCACCAGGAGAATGGCTCAGGTCTTAAAGGGGCATTCCCTCCACTGGCGGGCAGTAGCATGGTTACCGATAAAGACCCTGAAATGCTTATCCAGGTAATTCTGCAAGGCTACGATGCACGACCTGAATATGCTGTGATGCCATCCTTTGCTGACCAGCTCAGCGATGAAGAAATAGCCGCCATAGCCAACCACGAGCGCAGTAGTTGGGGAAACAACGCCTCTGAAATTACTCCCGAGCAGGTGCAGAAAATCCGTGAAGCCGTAAAAGCGATAAATCAGTAAATAATATGAAGAAAATTCTGCTGACCATTAGCCTGTTTATCATCCAGATCCCCGTGCTATTAGCGTGCGATCTCTGTCAAAAAAATCAACCTGAGATTTTAAAGGACGTAACCCACGGACAGGGACCCCAGGGCCAATGGGATTATGTTATTATCTGGGTTGCCATAATTATTGTGGCTATCACTCTTTTTCTCAGTATTAAATATTTGGTGAGACCTAGAGAAGATGATCCAGCACACATCAAGAACATAATAGTGAACCCAAATCATCCGAGCTATGAATAGTCCTGAAGACAATCGCGTGGTGAAGGTTTTCCTGGATGATGAGCCACATCCATTCGGAGAGTTTAAACCCCCGGTAAAATTCATTTTTGATACAACCAAAATACCTGACGGCAAGCATACGCTAAAGGTGGTGGCCAAGTCAACGGATGGTAAAGAGGGTATCCAGATAATTCCGTTCACAGTCCGGAATGGACCGGCAATTTCGGTAGTGGGTCTGAAAAACGATGATGTTGTGGATGAGCAAATTCCCATCACCATAAATGCCTATGGCAGTGAACGAAAAGATGTGTTTATAGTTACCGGCTCAGAGACGCCTAAAGCTATACCTATTTGGGTTTGGATCGCAATTATTGTATTTATTCTTTGGGGTGCATTCTACTTCATCATGTACACGGGGCCACAGGATTATGAAAGTTGGTTTTAAAAAACAGAGGAAGCTGGTATGAAGGAAAACATTCTAAACTCCATGGGTTGAGGTGATAGCCCTATACCCAGCTGCAGACGCACATAGAACACTTTGAAAGCTGGCTAGAGCCTTTTTGAACAGGGGAGGAAACGTTGAAAGATCCCATACTTCAAAGATCAAACTACAGGCTCAAAGAATGGTGATAATGTTTGAAAAGAAAATTAAGTGTTACCGCCAGAACCAGCAAAGGGTAATTTTTTAATGTGTAGAAAGAACATGTTGATATGGAGAAGAAACCAATAAAAAGAGAAAAGGCCTTACAACCCCTAAGCCGTGATCATCATCATGCGCTTTTGCTATCGTGGAAAATTAGGCAGGGGCTTAAAAGGGATATTGCACCCGAACGCATTATGTCATACGCCAGGGAATTTTTCAATCAGTCCCTGAAACGACACTTTTATGAGGAAGAAAAATTCTTATTTCCCCTGCTAGGTTTAGAGCACCCGCTGATTAAGAAGGCGTGCAAAGAGCACCGGAGGTTGAAGAGACTGTTCTTTACTGAGAAGAATTTCCTAAAAGCTTCTTCCCTTATTGAAGAAGAACTCGAAGCCCACATCCGTTTTGAGGAACTGGGGCTTTTCAAGGAAATACAAAAAAAAGCAGCGGGTAAAGAACTCCGACTCGTTGCTAAAAAGTTACATGTTCGTTCAGACAACCCACCCTTAGAAGAATGGTCGGATCCATTTTGGTTGGGGACCAATTGAGAAGATAAGACAGATGATCCAACCTGATCAACTTCTGGCCTATATCGGTTGATGTAAGTTAATGTTTAATGACACTCCACGCCCCGTGGTCCAGACCCCATAAAGACTGCCATTCTTCGTTTCTACCCTGGTTAACGCCCCTGCCTGAACCTGCTCTTCCAACAAGCTCGTTGAATCGTTCAGATTCTGGCCCGATATGATCGAATACTCCTTTGGTGTCAGTGATCCAAATGCTTTTACAAGCGTTTTTAATGACGCGTCAAAAGCCTGCCTTTGCACTTCAGGATACAACTTTTGGATGGCATCCTCGTAAAAACGATAAGGCCTTGAACCATAAACAAATTCCTCATTACCGTCACGGGCTTTAAAATAAATGGAAGGAAATCCCCGTACACCAATCTTTTTGGCAAAGGCCAGGTCTTGCTCAAAAAGCTGATTCGCCTTTCCGGATTCCACATCCTGCTTCAAGCGGTCGGTATCCAATCCCGTTGATTTTGCCGCCCGGGCGAGATTTTCCCACTTAGTGATATTCTTCTTTTTCAGAAATAAGAGTTCCCGCATATTCCGTAAAAAGCTAATCGCCTTTTCAGCATTCTGTATTTGTGCCGCCTTAAATGCAATGGACGGTGGATAGGAGGAGTGCAAAGGATCTTCAAGCCAAACATCGCCATCAATGGGCATTTGGTAATGCCGGCTGACTTCATCCCAGTGATGGGCCACATCGTGGGGCCTACTTATACCTCCACTGTTGTAGCTCCAGTCTGGCAGCAAACCTCCCATCCGGTAATCAAAGTCCAGTACATGGCCGTATTCCAGTTTTAATCTTCGCAGTTGCGGCTCTATTCCCCAACAACTGGAGCAAATAGGATCCGTGTAATAAATTACTCTAATCGGCTTGTCGCTTCTAAAAGCTGTATTTTCAGAAGTTGTTTCAGTTTCTCTGTTAGGAATTTCGCAGACCCC
>CAZNMG010000107.1:0-4584 GCA_964574075.1 uncultured Owenweeksia sp. | reverse complement strand
AAAATCCAATCAATTGTTTCTATAGGAATTGAGGATCCATCTGCTATCCCCTATTGCAGCAATGGTAGCTTCCTCTCCCCCTAATGCCGACAATTTCCCCAGCCCGACCCTTTTTTAGAAACATTACCTCTTTACTTTATGATGCTAAAGGTGTAAATTTAAGACACTGATCCTAAAGCTATAATCAGCATTTACCGTAATATAAGCCTTTCATAGTGGCACCCTTGTTGAACTTTCCATTTCCAGTACCAATGATTTATTCATTTATGAACCCGCATCTTTTTAACCTTAATCAGCTGAAGTCTGAGATCAGTACTGTCGCCCTCAGCGATCTCCACCAATTGCGGAAGCTTGGCAAGGAAGCACTGAAAATGGTAGAGGGCTGCGTGGAACAGATGAAGACCTACCACATCCGCACCGGAGGGAAAACCTTTACCAGTGAACTTATAGAAGACCTGGAGGAAATTGAAGAGATAAGCGAGGAAACAGCCCGGCAAATCAAAACGGATCTACTATTTGCCATTGAGGTATGTATTCATGCCTTAGCCCAGCCAAAGGATGATGCGGAGTAGAGTCTCCTTCACCGGGATTTACTTCCACAGATGCCCCACATCCTCAAGTTGCCTGTTATCAATGCGTTATTGCGAAATATTATTGTGACTTTCCTCCGAATGTAGCCGAACTCCCCAATCCGCGACAATCTTTACCTCTTTGGCCACAACCTACAGCCAACCTTCAAAAGACTAAATTTCAATGGATTAGGCGTCCCATCTCCAGCAATGGCACCAATATTGACAATATTAATAATATCAACTCCAAATCAATTGACCATGACTGCCGACCTTCACAATCTCCTTTTGATAAAGCAGGAACTATCTGACCAAAAGTCACCCGACATTCAGTCCCTGCACAAGTATGCCCGCCAATCCTTCGCATTGATGAATAAATGCCTCAGCTTCCGGCCAATTGATGGGATCAACCCCCAGGCTATAGCCAGAGATCTTGCACACAGCCTGGAATCCCCGGAGGATGAACCTCATCTTTCTCCCGCCCAATGGCGTGCTGACATCCTCTTTTCGATCCAGTTATGCCTTCACATTTTGATGGTTAATACCGGATCTCCAACTATTTAAGGCTTTTTCACATTTTCGTTATTAGTGTCTTTAATATTGAGACCCCTTTAGATATTGACTACGTACATATTTTATTTCTACATTTGGGCTTATGATCAGCTGGACCTCCTCTCTTTTGGAATACCACAATCAACTTGAGCAATGCCCTGATGAATCAGTTGATCGCATTCTCCGCGTTGCACATGAAGCCGAGTACGAGTGTAAGCAGATTTGCCGCTTTTTATATGATTTGCTTGTAGATAAGGATACCACAGATGAAAT
Source organism: uncultured Owenweeksia sp. (assembly GCA_964574075.1). Lineage (GTDB taxonomy): Bacteria > Bacteroidota > Bacteroidia > Flavobacteriales > Schleiferiaceae > Owenweeksia. The sequence goes on along the minus strand of CAZNMG010000107.1, from coordinate 3,190 downwards.
AGAGGAGCAGTTTCTGGATGATATGCAAGAGTATGCGCTCGAACTCGAAATTGCCTTATACCGCCTCGATGGCCACTACACTAAACAAGGCCGCGAAATCTTTCAGGATCACATCATCAATTTTGTGCGGCTCATCAATAACCATGCATCCAACTATTTACAGGAATAGCTGATCCCGTTGTTTCAAAACGCATCCTGCAACCCCCAAAGCCCTGCGCTGCCTCTGTTCCCCTGTGCAAACATAATTGCCACATTACGGCTTATTTATTCCAGAATCAATAGTCTGTTATCATGAAAGAGTGGTTTGTTTCACCTCTGGATACTTTGTGGGCAATAGCCCTTGTGGCGCTGGGAATTTATATCACCCTTATCATCTTCACACGAATTGCCGGCAAGCGCAGTTTCTCCAAAATGTCGAGCTTCGACTTTGCCATGACTGTGGCTATAGGTTCGCTGCTGGCCACCACAATCCTGTCTTCCTCTGTGAGCCTGCTTCAGGGAATAGTCGGCTTGGCCTCAGTTTATCTCGCTCAAATGCTGGCGGCTATCCTCAGAAGATTCAACTGGTTCAAAACTCTGATCGACAACACTCCCCTGCTGCTTATGGATGGTCCTCATATTCTTCATGATAATCTCCAAAAAGCCCGGGTGGCCGAATCTGATCTTCGCTCTAAACTACGGGAAGCCAATGTGTTGCAACTCAACCAGGTGCGTGCCGTGGTGTTTGAGACCACTGGCGATATTTCGGTGTTGCATACTTCGGATATGAACCGCGAACTGGAGGATTGGCTACTGGAAGGGGTTCAACGCTGAATGATACCTTAACTGCCATGATCCCTTTGCCTTTTATTAATAAAGCTTCAGTTCACCGTTTGCTTCAGCCAGCGAACAACTACAGCGGGTCTTAACCCCATAGAAGCCGCGACAGAGCATCACCTTTAAAAAATACATATATGATAGGATGGGTAGACGTAATTGGTATTGTTGCCGGAATTTGTACCACTATATCCGTGGTTCCTCAACTGCGCAAAGCCTGGAAAACCAGGCAGGTGAAGGATGTCTCCCTCAGGATGTTTATCGTACTTCTTACAGGGGTAATCATGTGGACCATCTATGGTTTTCTTAAAAATGATCTCGCCATAATTCTGGCCAATGGAGTTTCGGTAGCTCTCAATGCCCTGCTGCTCTACCTTCTTTTGCGTTATGGCGCAGGTACCGAGGGTGAGGATCCGAAGACAGGATAAAGCTATCCACCCACCACTTCGCCCCCGTTGATATGAATGATCTGCCCTGTAATGTATGATGAATCTTCAGAGGCCAGGAAAACATAGGCAGGACCCACTTCACTGGGTTGCCCCGGCCTGCCAAGGGGAGTGTCCTTACCAAAGTCGGAAACGGAATCGAAGGTGGATGGGATCAAAGGGGTCCAGATTGGGCCCGGAGCAGTACCATTTACATTGATCCCTTTCGAAGCCAGGTTTTTGGCCAGCGAACGGGTAAAGGAAACAATCGCCCCCTTGGTAGAGGAATAATCAAGCAGGTGTGAACTGCCCCGGTAAGCCGTTACAGAGGAGGTGTTGATAATACGCGCTCCCTTTTTGAGGTGTGGTATAGCCGCTTTGGTAATGCGGATCATGGCCTTGATATTGGTCTCAAAAGTGGTGTCCAGTTCATCATCCTTTATGTTCTCAATCTTGTCATGCGGAAACTGTACAGCTGCATTGTTTACCAGTATATCGAGCTTTCCGAATTCCTTTATCACGCTCTCCACCATAGACCTGCAAAAATCCCTGTCTTTTATATCCCCGCTTATCACCTGGCATTTCTGCCCTTCTTTTTCCACCATCTTTCGGGTGTCACGGGCATCCTTATCCTCCTCCAGGTAGATAATAGCCACATCTGCACCTTCGCGGGCAAAGTGAACCGCCACCGACCGGCCAATGCCGCTGTCGCCACCGGTGATCAGCGCCACTTTTCCCTTCAGCTTTTCGCTGCCACGGTATGATTTCCTGATGATCTCAGGCTCAGGCTTCATTTTGGTTTCCTTGCCGGGCTGCTTTTTCTGGCTCTGTTCCGGCAGATCTTTAGGCTTTCCCATAAAATTTCAGGCTTATTGGTCGTCAGTATCGCTTATGGCCCTCGCGGCTTCCTCAAGGGCATTTATATCGGTGGGGTAAGGGTTCTCCTGTAATACACGGGCCAGATGTACCAGGTTGTGTACCATCATGTACATCATATTATTGGTAAACATGTGCCTGTCACCACCGGCTTTTATGTAGCTGGGACCGGGCCCCGCCTTTCCCACATAATAGGTGAAGGCATTTACTGGCACGGTAAAACCATGGGACGACAGGTCGAAACAAATATTACAAATGGCTTTTTTGGCGCCATCTTCATTGCCATCCACCATGGCTCCCCCTACCTTGTTATAAGATGGATATTGCCCATTGCGGTCATTGCCCTCCGTGGTGATACCATCCATCCTCTCGGCTACCATTTTGGCCACCGCACTGCGGTCACCACGCCATATAGGGGTGGCGATTATAAGAATGTCGCAACTCTTTATCTTCTGCAGAATGATGGGCCATTCATCACCGTTTTCCTCGTCAGAGCTGTTTCCGAACCTTACATCATAATCCACAACCCGCACACTTTCGGTCTGCACGTCCAGGCCGTGAAATATCTTCTCTGCATTTTTTATAAATGCTTCCGTATTAGAAGTCTCGGGAGACTTTTTAAGAGTACAGTTCAGAAAAAGGGCCTTCAACATCATCTAAGTTTGTTAATTAAAAAATAAAACCCGGAACGGATCATACCTGCACATTGAAGTCGGTACGGCCGGCAAAGGCATCGCTTTTGGTGAAAACTGCGGCCCCCATTTCGGCAATACCGAACACCACATGAGGAACATAAACTATTTCAGAAAAGTCGAAAAGCCAGGGCGAGACCGCCAATAACAAGCCGGAGCAAAAGTCGATTACGAGATGCGAGCGCATTGAAATGATTTTGCTGATACTCCATTCATAATCAGTAAAAAGGCTGTACCCTATAACCATTCCGCCCAGGATGATCAATATCCAGCTTTCCATGCCACCCTCATAAAATCCAAAAAGCCATGGCGAGACAATTAGCAGCAAACCCATGGTGTAATCGAGGAAAGCGTGGACTTTTGTGTTGATGAATTTCATAA
>CAZNMG010000106.1:0-8257 GCA_964574075.1 uncultured Owenweeksia sp. | reverse complement strand
CAGTTTCGGCAGTTTCTGAAATCACACCCCAGGTGGCAAAAGGAAAATGTAAAACCTCTCTTTGCCGATGAGGGCTACCTTAAACACTGGAAAAATCAAGGTTCTGGCGGAAGCCAAAACGGACCGGTAACCAATATTTCGTGGTATGCCGCACAAGCTTATTGCGAATGCCAGGGAAAGAGGCTTCCTGAAATTTACGAGTGGGAATATGCAGCTTCGGCTGACCTGATTTCAAAAGACAACAAAACCACGCTAGGTGCAGATGAGGTGGTACTTAAGTGGTATTCGAGCCCCAGTGACCGTCAGCTTCCGGATGTTGGCAGTACCTACGTCAATTTGCTGGGGGTTTATGATTTGCACGGCCTGACCTGGGAGTGGGTTCATGATTTTAACAGTATAATGCTGCCAAACGATGCCCGCAACAAAAAGGAGCTTGAGGAACTTTACTGTGCTGCCGGTGCCCTCGGAGCAGCAGATCCATCAGATTATGCCACCTTTTTGCGCTACGGCCTTCGCAGCAGCCTTAAGGCAAATTACACCCTGCACAACCTGGGGTTCAGATGTGTGAAGGAGAAAAAGGATTAGAATGAAGAATTGGTATACGGCCCTTCTCGGTATTGCTTTTACACTTTGTATAAGCGGGTGTAACAGCAATGCCGGGCGCAATGAAAAACCGGCAGATTTGGGTCCCCTCCCCGATAATTCGATTTACCAGGTGGATGCCACTTTTACCAACCAGCATGGAGCAGAGGTGCAGTTGAGCAGCTTTCGCGGAAAACCTGTAGTAGCGGCCATGGTGTTCACTAACTGTGATTTTGCCTGCCCTATGATCACCCAGGACATAAAAAACCTGCAATCCAGGCTCACAAAGAAAGAGCAGGAGGATGTGGAGTTTTTGCTAATTTCCTTTGATACCAAACGCGATACTGCCGCAACGCTTCAGAGCTTTACCCGGGAAATGGACCTCGATGAGCGATGGACCCTTTTGCACGGCAATGAAGAAGATGTACGGCAGCTCTCCATGTTACTCGATATTCGTTACAAGGATGTGGGCAACGGACTTTTCAGCCATGACAACGTCATACACCTGCTAAACCGCAATGGAGAGATTGTAGCTCGGAGCGAAGGCCTGGGCAAGGAAAACGAGGCACTTCTTCAGAAAATCAGGAAATTATAGCCCCCACCCCCGAAAGGGGCTTGGGGACTTCTAACCACATTTGGCTTTCATAGAGCTATTCCGTCACCTGCGGATGACTCCTCATAAATTCGTTTCAGACTGATCTTCATAATTTCTACAATTAAGGCACAGCAAATAATCAAAGGTACACGGAGAGTACGAAGGGTGGCAGTGACATTGAGGCAACCGGCAAAGAATATTAACTTCGCCAAATAACCAAAATTATGCCCCATCTCCAGACCGTAGAAGCCCTCAACGAAAGGATAAAGGAACTCTCCTGCCTCTATGATATCTCCACTCTGGCCTCGGAATATGCAGGTTCCATTAAGGGCTCTTTGCAATCAATTGTAGAGCGGATAGCAGGGGCATGGAAATATTCGGATAAGGCTATTGCAGAAATACAATTAGGAGATGATAGGTATTACTCAGGGAAAATACCGGAGAATACAGTAAGACTGCATAAGCCGGTAATCATTGACGAGCAACAGTTTGGCACAGTAATCATACATTATCCGGCCCCTCCTTTTACCATTGATGATTTCCTGCCCGAGGAAAGGCAGCTTTTAAAAAAGGTGGCCCAGGAAATAGCCGGTATCGTGGAACGGCATCAGCGCATACAAAAGGAGGAAATACTCAGGCGCTCGGCCGAGCGCAATGACCGCCTTACCATACTGGGGGAAATAACGGCAGGCATTGCCCATGAACTCAATACTCCCCTTGGAAATATCCTCGGCTTCTCCGAGCTTATTGCCGACAAAACGAGGGAGGAACAGATCCGTAAAGATGCATTGAAAATCACCAGTTCGGCCATGCATGCCCGCGAGGTGGTGAAAAAATTGATGTTCTTCAGCTGTGAAATGCCCCAGCAAATGGAGTCAATCGCCCTGAACCCGCTGGTGGAAGATGCCCTGAATCTGCTTAAACCCTCCCTGCAAAATGCCGGAGTGAATATTCATTTTGATCCCGATCCTAAAAACCCGTTCGGGCGCCTGGACCCCATACAGATCACCCAGGTCATTTTCAATATGCTCATCAATGCCATACACGCCTCCCCGCCCGGAAGCACTATTTCTATAAAGCTGCTGTCGGCAGATAAGAAGCTAAACATCATTATTGCTGATCAGGGCCACGGCATTCCGGAAGGTGTGCGCGACAAAATCTTTGAACCCTTTTTTACCACCAAAGGGGTGGGTGAAGGATCGGGATTGGGTCTTAGTGTGGTCCACGGTATTGTAAAAAGCCATCAAGGCTCCATCCGTTTCAGCAGCGAAGAAGGACAAGGCACAACGTTCAACGTAAGTTTACCTTTACACCCATGAAGGAGCATATCCTTATAGTTGATGATTCGCATGACATGCTGGAAGTGTTGAGGCGTCAGTTGGGCGACCTCGGATACTCCACATTCCAGGCGGGCAATGTGGTGGATGCTGTGGATATTCTCAAAGGTAGTCAACCCAATCTGCTCATTACCGACCTGCAGATGCCGGGGGTAAATGGAATGCAACTGGTAAAATATGCTTCCGAACATTTTCCCGAGCTTCCCGTGCTGGTGATCACCGGATATCCTTCCGTGGAGAATGCCGTGGATGCTGTACAGGCCGGGGCCTATGATTATCTGGTAAAACCTTTTACCAAAGCCGAACTTGAAACTGCAGTAAATAAATCGCTGCTCAACCATCGCAGCGCGCGGCAGGCCGAAGCTGTGGCCAGCGGTGCACCCGGAAAGTCAACCCTTTCCTTCCACGGTATCATTGGTCAATCGGAAGCTTTGGAGAAAACCAAGGAAATGATAAACCGGATAAAGGATACCAAGGTCACGGTGCTCGTCAATGGGGAAAGCGGTACGGGTAAGGAGCTAGTGGCACGCGCCATTCACTATAGCGGCCGTTTTGCCAAGTCGCCCTTTGTGGCGGTAAATTGTGGCGGTATTCCCGAAAACCTGCTGGAGAGCGAACTTTTTGGTTATACCAAAGGCGCCTTTACCGGTGCAGATTCCAACAGGGCCGGGTTTTTCCAGGCAGCAGACGGGGGGACTATTTTTCTCGATGAAATTGGCAACGCCTCCCTCCCCGTCCAGCAACGACTTTTACGGGTTCTCCAGGAAAAAGAAGTCACCATGATCGGATCTCAGAAACCCCAGAAGATAGATGTACGGATAGTGGCAGCCACCAACAGCGAACTGCTCACCATGGTGGGAAAAGGAACCTTCCGTGAAGACCTTTATTACCGCCTCAATGTGGTGAATATTGAAATCCCTCCCTTGCGGGAACGCCAGGACGACATACCTATACTCGCCAATTACTTTGTGGGAAAATTTGCCCGGGAGTTTCAGAAAGAGAGGATGAAGATAACCCCACGCGCCATGCAGATACTGATGCGCTACCACTGGCCCGGCAACATCCGGGAACTGGAAAATACCATTCAGCGCTCCCTGATTATGGCTGATACCGAAATTGGTCCCGATCAGTTGCCCGGCCATCTGAAACTTCCGGTGCCGGAAGCCACTGCTACCAATACCTCATGGGCCACCCTGGCCGAAGTGGAGCGGAAGCACATTGAAAAAGTACTGCTGGCCACCGGCAACAATAAAACCAAAGCCGCAGAAATTCTGGGGATTACGAGAAAGACTTTAAGGCAGAAGCTGGGATAAGATTTAGAGATTTAACGAACAGATTTCGAGTGTGTTTAATCCTCTTTAATATCAGGAAGTTCATCTTTATAACCATTTTTCACCCTTTTACCCATTTTGTAACTAATTTTCACCGATCGAAACCATTATTCATTTATTTTTGAGTAATCGTTTTTCACGAATTAACATGAGTTATAAACCTTTTTCACGGAAGATAAGTGTTTTTCATGGCCGCCAAGCTCCGGAAGAAGGGCTGATTGTAGGGTACGGAGCCTTAATTGATGCCTTATACCTACCCATGCCGCTTCCTTCACAATTGGCACTCATCAGTTTAAAGAATAGAAAATATACTACCGAACAATGGATTGTGCTTACTCCCCGACATAAGCCCGAAGACAGCCTTTACAGGCAATTGGTGTTTGCAATGAAATACGAAGGTATCAATCTGCTTTTTTTCAAAAAACTCTTTGAAACCTTGAGCGAAACTCAACTGACCGAAATTCTTCAAATCGAACCCCTCGGCCAATATTCCCGGAAAATTTGGTTTTTGTACGAGTGGCTACAACAAAAGGCTCTTCCTTTCCCTGATTTGAAAATGGGGAATTTTGTTAATCTGGTGGATGACAAATTGCAGTACACGCTACAAAGTGGAGAACGTTCTTCGCGGCACCGGATCATCAACAACCTTCCCGGCACAGTTAATTTCTGCCCACTGATCCGAAAAACTGCAAAACTCGAGACTTACCTGGCGGATAATTTGTCTGCCAAAAAGGATGCTTTACTGCAAGGGATCCGAAAAAGCATATTGCAACGGACCTCGGCTTTTTTGCTTTTAAAGGATTCCAAAGCCTCTTTTACCATCGAGGGGGAAAGTCCTAAAAGTAAACGGGCAGCACGTTGGGGCCAAGCTATTGGACAGGCGGGTGTAAAAGATTTATCGCATTCAGAATTTGAACGATTGCAGCAAATCGTAATTGAGGATACGCGCTTTGTAAAAATGGGATACCGCACAGAAGGTGGCTTTATAGGCGAGCGCGACCCGGAAACTTTCTCACCAATTCCTGATCACATATCGGCAAAGCCGGAGGATATAATTCGATTGATGGACGGCCTTATTGAAACCAACCGAATGCTACAAACTGATGAAATTGATGCCGTGCTCGCTGCGGCTGCAATTGCTTTTGGCTTTGTATTTATTCACCCGTTCGTGGATGGCAATGGCCGTATTCACCGCTATCTCGTTCATCATGTATTGGCAAAAAAACAATTTTCAGACCAGGGGATTATTTTTCCTGTATCGGCCTCCATTCTGGATCACATTGCAGATTATCAGGAAACGCTCGAAAGCTATTCAAGGGCTTTGCTGGACTTTATTGATTGGGAAGAATCAGCAAATAAAAATGTGAAGGTGACCAATCACACCCTGGACTACTACCGCTACTTTGACGCTACCAAACAAGCGGAGTTTTTGTACGGGTCAGTAAAGGACACCATAGAAAACATTATCCCTGCAGAAGTAGATTATCTTTCAAAATATGAGGAGTTTAAGTCATTTCTCGACAACACATTTGAGATGCCCGATGACCTTGTTGCCCTTCTGATCAGGTTTCTCGGGCAAAATGATGGCCGGCTATCAAAGCGGGCAAAGACGAGGGAGTTTGAAGCGCTTTCTGAAAAAGAGGTCGAGGAAATTGAGTCGCAATACTTGCTGGTGTTTCACGACAGCAAAAAAAAATAAAACCTGCGTTTTCTTTTGCCCTGCTGCAGAAGTATGCAGAGGACACTAACTTTCATCCACTGGTACCTTACTACCCATGCGGGTAATTTCTACCCGGCTCCCCTCCCCTTTGGTCTTAGCTGTAAAATCATAAGACACTGTAGGTTAATCACATAACAAATCTCCACGAGACATCACCCTTTACAGGCACACCTATTGACATTAGCCTGGCAGTAAAAAATCACTGCCTTTATGGAATTGACATTAAGCCTATGTATGAACTGTGTGAATGCTCCGGGATGTACTCTCAGAAACGGCCATGCCGTGCACGAATGTGAGGAACACCAGGTAGCTGAATTTAAATCCCTCAACGGATTTGAACTCAGCGAGAGGATTTATTCGGCAGCCATAGGCATTGAGCATTTCTCAGGGCTGTGCGGCAATTGTGAATTGAAAGACCACTGCATGTGGAGAGATCCGGATACTATCACCTTTCATTGCGAACACTATCAATAAATCTTTAAGCAAATGATTACAAAAGAGAAGCCTAAAACGGGCATGTACGAAAACGTGAAACATCAGTTTGACAAAGCTGCCGACCTGATGAACCTTACTCCCGCTGTGCGGAAAATCCTTTCCATCACCAATACCGAGATCGTGGTACACTTTCCGGCAAAGATGGATGATGGCAGTGTGGAAGTTTTTACCGGATACCGGGTACAGCACAACAATGCCCTTGGCCCCTACAAGGGCGGCCTCCGGTATCACCCTACGGTGGATATTGACGCAGCCCGCGCCCTGGCCACCTGGATGACCTGGAAAACATCACTGGCCGGACTGCCCTATGGTGGCGGAAAAGGTGGTATCCAGATTGATCCCACCAAGTACTCCCAAAACGAACTGGAGAGAATTACCCGCAGGTTTACCTATGCCCTTGGCGATAACATTGGCCCGGAGCACGATATTCCTGCGCCAGACGTGAACACCACTCCCCAGATGATGGCGTGGATTGCCGATACCTATATGAGTACCAAATCCACCAATGAGCGCAGCAAAAACGCGCACGTGGTTACCGGAAAACCTGTTGGAGCCGGAGGTCTGGAAGGCCGCGACCGTGCCACGGGATTCGGAGTAGTGATAAGCATCCGCGAGTGGGCACGCCTTAAGGGTTATGAACTGAAAGGAATGCGCTATATCGTTCAGGGTTTTGGAAACGTAGGCTACTGGGCTTCGCATTTTATGCATGAAAGAGGTGCTGTGTTGGTGGGTGTACAGGATGCGAGCGGCAGTATTTACAATGCAGATGGTATTGATCCTCAAGAGCTGTTCAGGTATGCCTCTGTCAACAATAATGTAATTAAGGATTTCCCTAATGCCAGCGAGTATCCCAGCAGCGACTTCTTCGGGCTCGATTGCGACATCGTGATACCAGCCGCCATGGGCAACCAGATCACTAAGGAAAATGCCGAGACAATCAAAGCCATTATGGTGGCCGAAGGTGCCAATGGCCCTGTTGACAGCGATGCTGATGAGATCCTCTTTGACAGGAATATTGATGTGATCCCCGATATATTCTGCAACAGCGGTGGTGTGATTGCCAGCTACTTTGAGTGGCTGCAGAACCGCAATGGTGAAATGTGGCAGATGGAGGAAACCCTCGGTAAGCTGGAAGCCAAAATGGTGAAGAACTTCCACAGGATACTTGAAATTTCCAATGAGTACCGCACCGACTGGCGCACCTCAGCTTATATAGGTGCCATCCGCAGAATTGAGCAAGCCTACATTCAGCGCGGAATTTTCCCATAGTAAGTTTTTCATAGTCCATATATACCTACCGGTCTTTCACTCTTTTTCACGAAAGGGTGAAAGACCTTTTTCACCAATCACAAATGAAATCTATAGGAATACTTAAAGAACCCGATAATGAAAACCGGGTGTGCCTCGTGCCCGATACGGTGAAGCGCATTATCAATTCTTTCGATACCGAGGTATGGGTGGAGGAACGCGCAGGCCTCAAGGCCGGATTTTCCGATAAGGATTATATCGCAGCCGGAGCCCGTATTGTACAAACCCCTGATCTTTATGAAAATGCCAAAACCCTGGTATCTATAAACCACATTTACAGGGGTGAGGAAATGGCCGGTGAAAAGAATTTTGTGGGCATCTATAATATGGTGTACCACAAACAGCGCCTGCTGGCTTATCAAAAACCGGAAATATCCGTATTCAGCCTTGACCTGGTACCGCGTACCACCAAGGCGCAGAGTATGGATGTACTTTCCTCTATGGCTTCATTATCTGGATACAAGGCCATGATAAAAGCGGCTGAGGTTTACGGATCGGTGATACCCATGTTTACCACGGCAGCAGGCACTTTGCGGCCAGCAACCGTGCTGGTGCTAGGAGCAGGAGTAGCCGGATTACAGGCCATTGCCACTGCCAGACGCCTTGGTGCCGTAGTGGAAGCTTTTGATGTACGTACTGCTGCCGGTGAAGAGGTGCGCAGCCTGGGCGCAAAATTTATTAAAGTGGAGGGTGCCGTTGAAAATAGGGAGGCCGGGGGCTATGCCGTAGAGCAAACACCTGAATATCTGCGGAAGCAAAAGGAGCTGGTGCATGAGCATGTGAGCAAGGCTTCCATAGTGATCAGTACGGCCAACATTCCTGGAAGGAAGGCCCCGCTGCTCATTGAAAAGGAAACCGTGGAAAATATGAAACCCGGAAGTGTGATTGT
>CAZNMG010000105.1:0-2943 GCA_964574075.1 uncultured Owenweeksia sp. | reverse complement strand
CCCAATAAGTAGAATCAGGTATTAGAAAAACCTTCAGAACATCAGCAAAAACGGTAACTCCCAACAGAATGAAAGACCCAAAGATGACAAAATACTTGGTGACCGTGGCGTAGGTCTGCCTCGCATCCTTCTCCTGCGCATGACTGAAGAAAAAAGGTTCGATCCCCATGCGGAAGGCCGTCACGAACAGGGTCATGAAAACCGCCAGCTTGTAGCCTGCACTATAAGCCCCTACTTCAGCCCTTGCGATCTCCGCTGGTAACAATCTTTCGAGGAATATCTTGTCAGAGACCTCATTTATGGCAAAAGCGATACCCGAAATGAGGATGGGGGTGCCGTAGCTTATCATCTTCTTCCACAGGGAAGCATCGAATTTGAACTTCAGTTTCAGGTAAAACGGCAATAGCACGAGCAGGGTGAGGCCACTGGCGATGAGATTGGAAATGAAGATATAGCTCAGCTGATAGTCGGGCCTGTAGATGCTTCTGAAGAAAGAATTCTCCCCCTCGGCAAGCATGGGCAGCACTACCAGGAAGAACACATTGAGTCCCAGGTTGACAGCCACATTCCCGATCTTGATCAGGGCATATCGGCCCGGTTTCTCATTGGCCCGAAGCCAGGCAAAAGGAATAATGACCAGGGCATCCAGCGCCAGGATCCCGATGACCAGCAGCAGGTAGTGCGCCTCAATAGCAGTGGCAGCAGCAAGGGTATCCAGGAACAAAAAGCCTGCCAGGCCAAAAAGAAAAGTGGATACAAGGATGGAGATGGTGGATGTAGCCACCACCTGTTCCCTGTGGTCGTTATTGTGAAAGAACCTGAAAAAGGAGGTTTCCATTCCGTAAGCCAGCAGCACATTGAACAGCACCATCCAGGAAAATACGATACTCAATTCCCCGTATTCAGCCCTGGAATCCAGGGTGGCAATGTAAAGGGGCATTAGCAGGAAGCTCAGCATCCGCGGCACTACCGTGGCCAGTCCGTAGATTACAGTCTGTTTAAAAAGCTTCTGAAAAAGACCCAAATCCTGTGTTGTTTGAAATAGCGGTTAGTGCACAAATGTACTTCAGGCAATCCTAATGCTGAATGAAATGGCGGCTTTTTATTTTTCCTGGGCCGAACCTTTTTCCCTGACCCCTGTTAACTTGTAATACCCCGGTTTTCCATTCTTGCTGTATACCACCACCGCTTCATCAGCCTTTAGGTCGAAAGGAATTTTTTCCAGCACCGGCACGGTATTCCCAAATTCTTTCTCAGGATCCCTGTGCATCACAAAGTCCTTGTTCCTGCCTGCCAGCTCAAAGTATCCCACATAGAGATCAGCCTGCTGATCGTCCTTTACAAGCTCGGCACTTCTTCCCCTGAAATAAACGCTGTCCAGTTTCACCTGGCTTTGATCCACATCTTTGGCGGGAATATAGAGGTTCATTCGGGAAGCATTGGAATCATCCTGGGCCAGATGGATGGTGTAATAGGCCTGCTGAAAAGCCACAGGAGCCTCCTCCTGCAGTTTTTTGCCATTGGCGCAACCTGACAGGCTGACGACGGCGAACATTCCCAGAAAGTAATTTATGAACGTTTTCATATATGAGAGGTTTGGTGTACCAATTTAACAAACAATTTTGGGACCAAAGACGGAACTGTGCAGGAATTGTGACTACTGGGATTTTAGTAGACTGAGAGCCAATGCTTTTGAGATATTAAATGTTTTCTGATTTATTGAGAGATAGTCTTTAGGTGCGATTAAAAAGAGAACCCATTCCCTATGAGTTATAGCTGAATTAATAAATTACAGTGTCCTGAAGGTAAAAAGGGGTAAATCTTTAATTAACCCTTATTTGACTTTTATTTTAGCACTTATTTAAGGGGGCGATGACAAGGTGGTGCGTGGTTTTCTTTAGTGTTGGTCCAGATCGCGATCCTTGTAGTGGAATGGATTATCTGCTTTTCCGAGAGGTCTCTGGGCTAAGTATTGACCAAAAGAAAAGCCCCACAAAATGTGAGGCTTTCTATATTTATCCCGAACTGTATTATCCATTAAGCGCTTCGGCCCCACCAACGATCTCAAGGATCTCATTGGTAATGGAAGCCTGTCGTGCCTTGTTGTATGACAATTTAAGGGCATCCCTTAGCTCAGTTGCATTATCGGTAGCCTTGTGCATGGCGGTCATACGGGCTCCGTGTTCAGAAGCGAAAGAATCTCTCAGACCTTTGTAAAGCAGCATCTTCAGAGATTTTGGGATCAGTTCACTAACGATCTCCTCTTTTGAAGGCTCAAAAATATAATCCAGAGTCACATTCTCGTCCACTTCGGTGGGAGGAAGAATAGGCAGGAACTGCTCATTCCTTACCACCTGTGTGGCGGCATTCTTGAATTGGTTATACACGATCACGATCTTGTCATACTTCCCTTCAATGAAAAGCTGCATCAGCTCTTCAGCGAGTTCAGCGACATTTTCGAAAGTAAGATCCTCGAAGATCTCGTTGTTGTTCTTATAAACCTTGAAGGTTTTTGAAAGAATGTCGTTCCCTTTTTTCCCAAGGGTCATCACCTCCACGTTCTTGTCGGCATAATGCGCTCCGGCAAGATATTTCACGGCTTTGATAATATTGGTGTTAAAGGCTCCGGCCAGCCCCCTGTTGGAAGAAATAGCCACAAACAAAACATTCTTCACCTCGCGCTGCTCCGCATATTTGCTGCCCTGCTCATCGGCCATGGAGGCACTCAGACTCTGAAGCAGCTCGGTGAGCTTTTCAGAATAAGGCCGCATGGCAGTAATAGCGTCCTGCGCCCTGCTCAACTTGGCAGCCGATACCATTTTCATGGCACTGGTGATCTGCATCGTTGAGGAAACGGAGGTAATTCTACTTCTTAATTCCTTTAAATTCGCCATTCTTTAGTACTTAGTATTGAGAATTGAGTAGTGAGATAGCCCCACTACT
>CAZNMG010000104.1:0-9535 GCA_964574075.1 uncultured Owenweeksia sp. | reverse complement strand
GGCCATTTCCTCTTCGGCTTTCTTCAATGCCGCGGCATCACGGTCCCTCAGCTCCCGGGGCCATTGGGTCCAGTTAGTGCCAAAGTGCTCTTCCAATGCCGAATGAAGGGCAAAGTCATTTAACCAAAACGCGTTTTCATTGCAGAATTTCTCAAATCCTTCCTTTGGCCCATTTCCATTCCAAAAGGAGTCGAAAGCCTTTTTAAAAATTATTTTTCTGAACTCTATGACCTTGGGAAACTCCACCCGGTTTTTCTTAAAGCTATAGGAGTGTTGAATATCTTCCGGCTTCAGCAAATTTTCTTCTACCAGGAGCTCGGGGCTGATAAGCAAAACATTTCCCGCGAAAGCGGAAGGGCTGCTGTAGGGGGAGTTTCCGGTCTCTATGCGCGTTGGCGTAAGCGGAAGTATCTGCCAGTACTTTTGCCCCGACCGCTGCAGGAAATCGACAAACTCATACGCTGCCGGCCCTATATCACCAATGCCAAAGCGGGATGGCAGGGAAGTAATATGCATTAATATTCCGCTGCTCCTTTCAAATTTCATCGGCAAAACTTGTTAGCACCGCCACCGGAAACCGGCCGAGTGCATCTCTGATCATTAACTGCCCTTCAACAACCAACCTTTCGGTGGTAAAAAGATTGGTCCAGTCCCCCGGGGCACCACCGGGCAGCTGTATTGACGTGTTTTTCCAGATGATCTCCCCGAGTGGAAAATCGCCTTCCCGGCAAAGGGAGACGACCTGCCGTAGCACCACCACCAGCAACCATTCTCCTTCGTAACTGCGGAGATAGCATACCACATTATCCTTATGCTCACCCTGGGCCTGCATGGGGATGTACTCCCCTTTTTCGAAAATATCCGGATAGCTGCGCCTTAATTTAAGGCAGCTATGCAAAACGTACATTTTGAGCCGGCCACTCCTGAAATCCCGCATCAGGCTCACTAAAAGATCAGCGTGTGATCCGGAAGGATGATCAAGATTTTTCAGCAATTGTAAATGCAGGTCATAATCCACCGGCCTGCGGTTATCGGGATCCACATAGCTCAATTCCCAAAGCTCGGTGCCCTGGTACACATCAGGGATGCCAGGGGCCGTAGTTTTTATAACACATTGGCCGAGGGAATAAATGGCTCCATAAAAGGCCATCCTTTCCGCAAAGTGATCAAAGGAAGTTTTGAAATTCCCGTTGCTGAGTATACCCTTTAAAAAATCCTTCACCGCATTTTCGTACGGTTCATTCGGATCTGACCAGTTAGAATGCACTTTTGCCTCCCGCAATACCTTTTGTATGTAATCCTGCGTGCGTTGTAAGAATTCCTTACTTATTTCACCATTTTGAGGCCACGCTCCCAGCAGGATCTGGTATAGGAAATATTCCTCGTTGCCATCAGGGATATTCTTCTTCTTTTTGTGGTCTGAATTGTAATGGCGCCAGTCATCCACCCTGTCAAACCATTCATCAGGAATCTCACTCAGCACATTGATGCGCATTCGTGCATCCTCCCCTCTTTTGGTATCGTGCGTTGCCGTTGCATTCATTGAAAGAGGAAAGCTCTGCTGACGGTCCAAAATCCTTTGGTGAAAATCATCGGTAGAGATACCAAACCTGGCCGGAGTGTCGCCTACCTCATTGTGCGAAACCAGCCTGTTATAGATATAAAAACTGGTGTCTTCCACTCCCTTTGCAGCGAGGGGCCCCGTAAACTGCTGGCAGCGCTGCACAAAATACTGCGCGTCTTCAGACTGTGACAGCTTTCCGATAAACAGGTCCAGAAGATGATCAAATTCTTCTTTTAGGGAGGGCATTTTTTTCATTGCCTCCTGGTGTACCTGCTCGAGGATATCTTTTTGATGGGACACCACAGGAAATTCGCGGAAATATATACGGTACACCGGAAAAGCACTCAGCAAGGCATTTAGCGCCTGCTTCCACCTGTTTGGTGATGATTGGTTATTGGCCGGGAAAAGACCCATTTCGTCCATCATGCGGTAGAGGTTCTTCAGCTCCCCTCCCATCCTTTGTTCAAAAATGAACTTCTTCTTTTCATAAACCAGATCATGGAAGCCGGTGAGGCTGGAAGTAATACCGCTATAGGCATCGGTAAAATCATTTTCCGAATCGGGCGAAGTGAAAAGCTGGTTTACCGTGGCTAAAAAACCGTAGCCACTGGTGCCGTGTACCGGCCAGTGCCGGGGAAGCATCTCATCCCATTCAAGGATTTTCTCTACAATGATATATCGCTGCTCGCCTACCAGTTTATGCAGCTTCTGAAGATAATCCGCAGGATCAAAAAGTCCGTCAATATGGTCAATGCGCAGCCCATCGATCAATCCCTCATTGCAAAGGCTTGCTATAAATCGATGGTACTGGTCAAATACCTGCTGATCTTCCATTCGCAGGCAGATCAGATCATTAATGGTAAAAAATCTCCTGTAATTGATCTGCTCCTGCGTAGTTTTCCAGTGTACAAAGCGAAAGTACTGGTGATCGAGGATCTCTGAGATCCTGCCGGGTGAGGAATTAATTACATCCAAAGCTTCAGAGATACTGCTTCTGAACCTGCTGTTTTGCAACATGCTCAACACAGAGTTTTTCTGCTGCTCAAGGTTTTCGCCTTCGGCTTGCCACTGCTGTAATTGTTCGTAGAGCTCATCAGCCAGCGAATCGTGATTGTTTTTTTGTAGCACCTCCAAGGCCGGCCTTAGAATAAGAGGATAAGAACGGATGCTGATGGCATACCGATGTTCAAAGTAAGTTACATAAAAGCCCTCGCTCTCCGCAGTAAGCTTCACCTCGCCTTTCCCAATTATTTTTTCAATATCATCCCCTAAAAATGGGGCCATAACCTTACCCCTGAAATAAGGCTCCGGATACTCCCAGTCAATATCAAAAGCCCTGTAGTATGGAGACTCAGGGCCGAATTCAAAGACATTCTGCAGCCAGTTGTTTCCAGGGGCAAAAGCCATGTGATTTGGAACGATATCCTGCAGCCATGTCATCTTCAGCCGCTTCATTTCATTGCTCAGTTCACGCCATTCCTCCAGGGTACCTATTTCCTTGTTTATCGTCAACGGATCCACCACGTCATACCCATGGGTACTGGCATTGCGCGCCTGGAAGATCGGTGATGCGTATACCGTGGAAATTCCCAATCGGTTCAGGTACGGGATTATCTTCCGCAGATGAGCCAGCGTAAAAGCGGCTGACAGTTGTACGCGATATGTGGAAGAGGGGTACCTCATTTTAAGCAACCAGGTTCAGGTTCTTATATAATTCATCAAACATTTCGCACCACTTCCGCGCCTCGGGGTCCTGCATATCGCATAATTTGGCATACGAATTTTCACGTATTCTGAATGCGATATCCTGCGCTTCCCGGTACTCGGGATTAAGACCTCCCTCTTTAAAGAGCCGCAACAACTCCACAATAAAATTAAGGAGCTCCTTATCCGAGGGATCATCCTCAAGTTTGGTGAGATACCGGCTCATCCGCACATTGGCGATGTAGTTGAGCGTGACCAGATCAAAATCCACTGAAATCCGCTTTGCAGACTCCAGCAACTTTTCCAGATCCTGCAGTTTGATATTATCCCGATC
Source organism: uncultured Owenweeksia sp. (assembly GCA_964574075.1). Lineage (GTDB taxonomy): Bacteria > Bacteroidota > Bacteroidia > Flavobacteriales > Schleiferiaceae > Owenweeksia. Next base: position 5,933 of record CAZNMG010000104.1, on the reverse strand, counting down.
CAGGATGTGCATTAACTTGGTATTCACCGCGAGGTCAATAGGTTGTTTCAACTGGCGGGGCACCTTCATATTCATTTCGCGGTACACCTGTAGCAACGGGTAATTATTTTCATATAGCTGATAAATGATCCCCTCTGCATTTTTAAGGTTTTCCGCCATCACCCGGTCCATAATTTTCTTTTCGTCATCCCTGAAGAGATGCCAGAAGGAGTAGTTGTGATTGCCAAAATGCCGATCCATCAGGTTAAACATCTCGTATATCCTGCTTTTATCAAAAGCCTCCACCATAGATGATTTCAGTTCCTCCATGGCCTCTGAACTTATATAAGAACGTACCCCACCAAATAGTTGATGGTCGCCCAGGTGAAGTACAGCATAGGAAACATCGATCTCCTCCCATGTAATAGTGGATTTTATAAATGCCCGTCCTATTACGAGCTTCTGTTTTCCCGCTTCATGATACTCCCTGAGTTCCGATGTGGCGGAAAAACTGTAGAGCTTCATTTCACTGGGGTAATCTTCAAACAATGAAGCCACGGCATAATGGGCCCCCACACGGAGCATATCCACAATCATGGGTTTCACAATTTTGTGGTAGGCATTGCCCGCATTTCCAAATTTGGCAAGGTTACTCGGAACCTTCTCCAGCAGTTCAATAAATTTTGGCTCGTATTCCTTCTGAGAAATTTGCTCAGCCAGCTGAATAGCCCGTGCAGCATATAGTATATCCTGCATGGATTCGATGCCGGTTACCTCATCGAAAAACCATCCGCAGCTGGTATACATCAGCATAGTGTGGTACTGCATCTCCAGCAGTTCCAGTAACCTTATCTCATCCTCTTTTTTCAGCTGGTCACCAAAATGCTTTACAAGAAACTTCTTTACATTTTCCTCAGAACGATCGAGGATCACGCTGATATATTCATCACGGGCTACCCATGGCTTATCGGTGTAATCCTTCATCTCCTCCTCATAGAGCTGAACAAGTTCATCGCGCACCCAGTCGAAGGTTTCGCGGAGAGGAGCCCGCCATTTTTGGTTCCAATCCGCATGGCCACCGGTATTACACCCGCAGTCGCTACGCCAGCGCTCTACTCCATGATAGCAACTCCAGGAAGAGTCCTCAATAATCTGCACTTCAAATTTTGGCGGGAATTTTTCGAGATACTCCCCATATATCGTAAGATGTTCGGGATGATCCTCCATTATGGTATGAAGGCAAAAGGAAAGTGCCATCTCGCCCATTTTATGGTGATGACCATAGCTTTCTCCATCGGTGGCAATATTGGCGATTTGCGGCCTGTCATCATCAGAAAAGCTCTCCAAAAGCCTTTTAGCAAAATTGTCCCCATTATTGAGCAGCCCTTCAAAAGCAACCGCCTGGGAGGTGGCACCATCATAAAAAAACAGGTTCATCTCTTTGCCGGATGGCAGTTTACAGAGATAGGTTTTATGCGGGTCTATTTTACCACCGTTGGCATCGTACCAATAGTCTTCATTGAGTTTTCTAAAGCTTTTGGCCTGGTAAGGTGAAAGTATGGTGAATTTGATGCCATGCTCAGCCAGCACCTCAAGCGTTTCGGTATTGGCTGCCGTTTCGCCCAGCCACATACCTTCCGGCTCACGGCCAAAACGGAATTTAAAATCCTCAATCCCCCATTTTATCTGTGTTTCCTTATCGCGCCTGTTGGCGAGTGGCATTATCATGTGATTAAATGCCTGGGCGAGTGCAGGCCCATGGCCGCCAAAATTCTCCTGCCCCTGCTTATCGGCTTCCAGAATGGCTTCATAGGTATCGGGGGCTTCATCCTCCATCCACGCCAGGAGAGTGGGTCCGATATTGAAACTCATCCACGCGTAGTTATTCATTATATCCAGCACTTTGCCCTCATTATTGAGAATGCGGGATGTGGCATTTCGCGCATAGCACTCGGCATTTATCCGGTCGTTCCAGTCGTGGTAGGGATAGGCGGACTCCTGGATCTCAACCTTGTTGAGCCATGGGTTTTCCCTTGGGGGCTGATAAAAATGCCCGTGTATGCACACATATCTATTGGTGTCTTCACTCATTGTTTTTCTTGTTTTATTTGCTTCTGTAAATAAGCAGAGCTGTAGCGGGTACCGCGACTGTAGCTCCTGCCTGGCCTGTAGCATGACCCGGGCCGTTCCATTCCTCATCGGAAGATGCGAAAATTTTCTCCCACTCCCCCTGCTCCGGAAGCGCATATTTCTGCTCCTTTTCTGCAAAATTGATCAGGGCACAAAGTTTTACTCCGGCCGCTTCATCCTCCCCCTCAATGATGAGGAATTTTATATCCTCCTTTGCTGTGGTTTTCACTCTTCCGGCAAAAGCGGAAAATGCCCCGTTCTTCCGTAACGTGATCAGGTGTTTGTAGTAATTCAGCATCGTCTGTTTCTGGGGATCCTCCGAAAAATCCCAGTTCAGCTTTGATCGGTTAAATGTTTCCTCAGACTGCGGATCAGGCACATCGCCCTGCCATTTAAAGCTTTTGAATTCATCGCTCCTTCCCTGGCGCACAGCCTCTACAAGATCAGGATCTCCATGGCTCACGAAATATTGAAAGGGACTGCTCTCCCCGTACTCTTCACCCATAAAAAGAAGCGGTATGTATGGCGACATCAGCATAATGCCGGCCGCCAGTTTCTTTTGTTCAAATGAGACCAGTTGATCCAGTCTGTCGCCCCGCATCCTGTTGCCCACCTGATCATGATTTTGAATGCATACCACAAACTTGGATGCTGGCTGTGAGCGGGGATCACTGCCTATCGATTTCTTCCGGTACTGTGAATACTTTCCATCATAAATAAAAACCTGCCTTAATGACTTTGCCAGATCCTCCACTTTTCCGAAATCGGAATAGTAACCGAGGGTTTCCCCCGTAACCAGGCTGTGGATGGCGTGATGAAAATCATCCGCCCATTGGGCATCAAGATTGTAGCCGCCCCGGTCATAGGGGTTGAGAAGGCGCACATCATTCAGGTCGCTCTCCGCAATAAGATGGTAGCTACGCCCGGTTTCCTCCTCAAGTAGATCCGTCTCCTGCCGCATTTGCTTCAGAAAGTGCGTGGCGCTGTTATCGAATATCGCATGCACGGCATCGAGCCGCAACCCGTCAAAATGGTATTCCTTCAGCCACATCAAAGCACTGTCAATAAAGAACCTGCGGACATGGTCACTATGCGCATCGTCAAAATTAATAGCACTGCCCCAGGGCGTTCCATACTTGTCCGTAAAGTACGGTCCGAAATCATTCAGGTAATTTCCTTCCGGCCCCATATGGTTATACACTACATCCAACACCACGGCCATTCCTTTTTGATGACAGGCATCTACAAGCTTCATTAGGCTCTGTGGCCCTCCGTAGCTGGCCTGTGCCGCAGAGGGATATACTCCGTCATAACCCCAGTTCCGGTTACCCGGGAATTGTGAAACGGGCATAATTTCAATGGTATTGATCCCCAGGTCAATCAGATAATCAATTTTTGGGATCACTGCCTCAAATGTGCCTTCCGTGGTAAAGGTGCCCACATGCAACTCATAAAGGATCATATCCTGTAAGCGGATTCCTTTCCAGTGGCTATCGCTCCAGCCAAACTCATCGTGATCCACCACCTGCGACCATCCGTGGACGCCTTCAGGTTGGTAACACGAAGCCGGATCAGGCCGTACAAGGTCATCGTCAAGAACAAACCTGTACTTTGTTCCGGCACTTGCTTTTACCCTGGCCGTGCAGTATCCAAAATCATCATGCTTCATTTGCTGAACAGGCAGATCCTGCTGTTGAAATTCCACCCTGACTTTTTTGGCAAACGGGGCCCACACCGTGAATTCCCATTCTTCATTTTCAGATTTGTGCGCTCCGCTCTTTCTAGTCATATATCTCTGCCAGCCATTAGTTTAAAAAAATCAGCAAGCATCTAAACATGCCTTTCCTTCATTCGTTCTTTAGTTATCGAAAAATCAATAAAAAAATAACTGAACCTAATGCAGAAGTGGGAAGGCCAGAAACGGGTTACCATCGAAAATATTGAGCCTCAGATTGATTGCGGCAAATATCCTATCAAACGAACAGTGGGAGAAGCAGTGCAGGTAAAAGCCGACATTTTTGTGGATGGCCATGACAAAGTGGGAGCCGCACTTCTCTATCGCAAGGCTCCGCGAGGGAAATCTACAAAAGTCAAGGGGGCTGCATGGAAGGAATTGCCAATGACAAGCTTGGGAAACGACAGCTGGGAAGGGATCTTTATACCTGAAAATGAAGGCAGCTATGAGTTTACCCTGAAGGGGTGGATAGACTACTACGGAACATGGGTAGAGGGGCTGGAAAAAAAATACAAGGACAATCAAAATATTGAAACTGAGCTGCTGATAGGTGCAGAATTACTGGAGGCTGCCCAACAGCGTGTGAGCCTAGCTAAACAAACGAAATTCGACAAGTGGACAAAGGCGTTTAAGGGTGGGGAAAAACCGAAAAAGGCTGTGGAGCAGGCCTTGAGTTCCGAGGTAAGGAACCTGATGAAGGAAGCAAGGGATGAGCATTTTTCACGTACCTATCCCACCACCTTCATAGTACAGGTGGAGCGAAAAAAGGCACTTTTCAGCGCGTGGTATGAACTTTTCCCCAGGTCCACCGCAACCGAACCGGGACGGCATGGAACTTTTAAGGATTGTGAAAGAGTACTGCCCCGAATTGCCGAAATGGGGTTTGATGTAATTTACCTTCCGCCAATCCACCCCATAGGAGAAAAGCATCGCAAAGGTCTCAACAATGCCACCACAGCAAAGAAGGGCGATCCCGGGTCCCCATGGGCGATTGGCGGAAAGGAAGGCGGCCATAAAGCCATTCATCCTGAGCTGGGCAGCATGGAGGATTTCAAAAACCTGGTGCAGGCTGCACAAAACCACGGAATTGAAATTGCGCTTGATTTTGCTATTCAATGTTCGCCTGATCATCCTTACGTAACAGAACACCCGGATTGGTTTAAGTGGCGCCCTGATGGCACCGTACAATATGCCGAAAACCCACCTAAGAAATACCAGGATGTATTGCCTGTGGATTTTGAAACGGAAGACTGGCAAAACCTGTGGCTGGAGCTGAAAAGTATTGTCGATTTCTGGATCGACAAGGGAGTAAAGATATTCCGCGTGGACAATCCGCATACCAAACCTTTTGCATTTTGGGAGTGGCTGATCAGTGAAGTGAAGGGAAAGAATCCTGAAACTATTTTCCTGGCGGAAGCCTTTACCCGTCCCCGAATAATGGAAAAGCTCGGCAAGATCGGTTTTACCCAATCCTACACCTATTTCACCTGGCGCAACTCGGCCAAGGAAATGCAGCAATATCTCGAAGAGCTCACCCAAACCAATATGCGGGAATACTTCTGGCCCAACTTCTGGCCCAACACCCCTGACATACTGCCGATTTCACTTGAACGGCTTCCTGAATCAGCTTTCATAAGCCGTCTTATTATGGCTGCCACCCTTTCCTCCAATTACGGCATCTATGGGCCCATTTTCGAGTTAGGTCTCAATGAGCCCTTTCCCGGGAAGGAAGAGTACATCGATTCTGAAAAATATGAGATAAAAAACTGGGATTGGGAAAAGCAGACCAAAACCCGGAAAGTGATTACTACCATAAACCGCATCAGGAAGGAAAACCCCGCCTTGCAAAGCACCTGGCATATTGAGTTTTGTGAAACCGATAATCCACAACTGCTATGCTTTGCCAAAACAGACCAGGACAAGCAAAACCGGATGATTGTAACAATCAACATGGATCCACATCATGTGCAATCCGGCTGGGTAAAAGTGCCTTTAAAATTTCTGAAGTTACAGGAAGGAGAAGGGTTTATAGTAAACGACCTGCTGACGAAGAACAGGTACAACTGGAGCACGGAGTGGAATTATGTGG
>CAZNMG010000103.1:0-2753 GCA_964574075.1 uncultured Owenweeksia sp. | reverse complement strand
CCATCGATGGTGTCAATATTCTGTTCGAGTTCACTCCAGTCCTGATAGACTTCAGGATCAAAAACGTCAACATCTTCTACGGCCAATACTACGGTGTTTCCGGCCTTGTCAAAGGTGGCCCTGAAACGGTCATAGTCTATCTGGGTGGAGTCGGACAGGGGTAGCAGCCGTGAAAACTTATAGCTTACCTGGACACCTGAACCCATGTAAACCATAAAAGCAGTACACAGGAAAAGGATGGCCAGCATCGTTAACCTGTTTCTCAGAATAATACGCGCAATAAATGTGAACATAATCCCCTCCGGCTGCCGGTCAAATTCAGCGGGCAAAATAAAGGTTTTTAGCCCAATAAACCGGTTCCAACCGGGCCTAAAACTCTAAAGGGAGAATTTCGAGGTGAGCTTCAGCGCAAAGTTATCTGTAAATTCAGAGGTCATGTATGGCCCCAGCCGTTGGTACACGCCAATGCCAAACGCTGTAAAGTCCAGTTTCAGCAGTTTATTGAGCTCGAGTCCCACCTCATAATATCCTTTATCAGGAATTTGAAATTCGATATTCTTATGTTGCTGTGGCTCATCAAGTGCGCCTAGAAGAGCCCGGGCCACAAACTCGATGTGGGGTGCAAAATCCTTTCGCCTGAAAAGGAGCGATTTAAAATCCTGGCGGTACATTAGCTGCAGGTACCGTTCAGAAAGAAAGGAATTGAAAGGCATAGTTTCAAAGCTGTTGCGGTCGGCCAGCATAGCCCATCGCTTCGCCACATCATCCGTATTTAGCAGATTCCCTGTTCCGGTGTATAATTTAGCATAGGGGAGGGCGCCCCAAATGATACCTCCCTGTAGCGAAAGTGTGGTTGTACCCAAAAAAAGCGATTTCACCTGATGAAGGATTTGAAAGTCGAGCTTATCGTAATCAAATCCCGAGCTAAAGACATTATCAAGGCCCCGTGTATATTGCAGGTAGGCTACCGGTGATTTTTGCTGAAGGGTGATTTTTCCAAAACCCGGACCTTCCACGAAGCTTTCCTTCGGTGCGAAGCGCAGGGAGGTGATGATCTCAAAAAATTTAAACCCATTATAGGCAGACCATGAAGGATCCGCATTGGGGTCATCAAAAAAATAATCGCCTATAGTGAATCGGTACTCACGATGGGCCAGCACTTTAAGGTTTGTGGTGGGAAGCGGGTCATAGGTAAAGCCTCCAAAATATCGCCAGGTTTCATCCCATTGGGGCAGGAGCAGCCTGCGGTAATTATCTTCAAAAAGACCCTTTTCATCCTGCTGTATGAAATTAATCCCTCCGGTCTCAAAGAGGTCAAACTGATAGCCTCCCAAAATGGCCAGGTTGCTATGTTTATGTAAGGTGAGGCTGGCATCCCATCCATATTTCCAACGTTTATCACGAAAGCCATAACCGCCATATCCTCCAATCACAAATCTTTTGGAGAAGCGCGAATTGGTATGAAACCCGGCTCCCAGTCGCCAGCCCTCATACTCATTGTAGCTCACAATTCGGTTGAGATCAATGTCAATAAACTTTACAGGAATTTTGCCCTGTCCAAAAGCGAGCATTATCCGCAGCTTGTCTTCAAAATTTTCTGCTTCACCAACTGAATCCATAAACTCATAAGTGCGCTGTTCCTTTTCGGAAAGTGAATCTACCCTGAACTGGCGCAGGAGCTCGGGAGCCTGTGAAACAGCTTCATCTGCAATGGTAACATCAGCGCGTGAAACATCCTTTTTCTTTAGGGGCTCACCTATTTTCACCTCCCGCAGATAGGTGCGCATCCGTGCTTCAGGTACGGCATCATTTATTTTTACGCTGTTAAAAGTGAGGTCGGCATGAAGCTGATCTGGAAACCAGGTGTTTTCATTGTACCTGCGGTAGTTCTGCTCCACCTGTATCTGTATACCGGTATTTTCCACAGGCCGGGCAATCACATTCTGTATGGCCCAGTCGCTGGTATTGATGTAAAGCAACCCCTGTAAGGGTTTGAAGCCGTAATTGGGCCGGGGACGGTAGGAAATTATGTAAACCGTGTCTTCCGGTGAATTGTAAGCCGTATCCTCCAACAGGAAAAAATAACGGCCTGTGCTGCCCGGGGTAAGAGGGTTCAGGAAATCTTCCCCGGCTATGGAAATGTAATTATCATAAAAAGAAAAGGACTGCAATTCAGTGCTGGCCAGGGCGAAAAGCGGGTTTTTGAAACCGGATGTTTTGGAGGCTAGAACCACCTCATTGTCACGTTCGTCTTTTATGTAGCTGCGTTCCGTTACATTTTCCATAAAAAAGAGGTGCTGCTGGCTGATCATCCTTACGAGGTTGTACCGCGATGAATCAAGCTTCACTATGGAATCCTTAAATACCGGGTGAAAGGTGGTATCCAGAGATGGATCCACAGAGTCGGTATTTACAGTGGCTACGAACTTACTGTAGGTTTTATAGCTGAAGGAGGGAAGATTTTCAGGGTTGTTCGCTTCGCGCCTTTCCACTACATTTCGAATAATCCGATGAGCCGGATTTTCTCCGGGAAAAACCTGTACCTCCTGAAGTTCATCGGCTTTTTCGGTAAGTGTAATGATGTGCTCATTTTCGAGATCAGCCTGGGCTATGCGCACTTCCTTTTTTTCGTAGCCTATGTAGCTCAGATTAAGCCTCGCCTCTTTTCCGGCAGGTACTTCAATGCTGAACTTTCCATCGATGTCGGTTGCTGTTCCATGCTGGCTTTCGCCTAAAGTAATATTCACAAAAGG
>CAZNMG010000102.1:0-5261 GCA_964574075.1 uncultured Owenweeksia sp. | reverse complement strand
AAGCTCTCGATCGTAAAAAAACTCAGTGCGGCAGTAGCTAACTTACTTGCTGCACTTATCATTATTATTCTCCTGAACATTACCCTGGCCATGGGAGGCATCTGGCTCGGAATATACCTTGGAGAGGAGCTGCAAAATTATCCTTTGGGCTTTGGAATTTCCTTCCTTGTATTTATTGCTCTTCTTATTGTTATCATAATATTCCGAAAAGCTCTTTTAGTAAAACCCATTACCAATGCCGCTATTAGTGGTATGGTGAATGAAGATAAAGCAAAAGGTGATGGCCATACGGAACACTAGAGATCTGGAACGCAGGCTAAGTGAAGTCGCCCGGCAGAGGGAGAGTTTCCGCCAGTCATTTTTTACCACCACTGATCGTACCCGGGATGTTGCCGGCTCTGTACAAAAAGGTCTTTATTTTGGGCAACTGGCATTAAGTGTCTTTCGTAATCTTACCAATTATCACGTGGCACCCAATAAACGGGTAAAGCGGGTAGTGCTGAGCATTTTAGGCATTATTCTTCTCAATTTTCTCCGCAAAAAGCTGGTAAGAAGGTCATCCTGAAGTCATCATGAATTTTAATTTCGATATCGACAAGGCTTACTCTTTGGTAACAGAGAAGCTCGAAAACTGGACTGAAACGGCTATAAAAATGCTGCCCAATCTGGTAGTGGCAGTACTCATCCTTATCGCCTTTTGGCTGGTTGCAAAGCTCGTAAAGAACCTGGTACACCGCATTTTCAGAAGGATTACGGATAATGAAAGCCTTCAGTCCCTCCTTAGCAACATCATATACATTTGCATTTTAGCGGTTGGAACTTTTATAGCTCTTTCAGTACTTGATCTGGACGGAGCCGTAACCTCTCTTCTGGCAGGAGCCGGTGTGATTACGCTGGCTCTTGGATTTGCTTTCCAGGATATAGCATCAAATTTTATTGCCGGTACCATGATGGGATTGCGCAAGCCATTTCGCCCCGGTGACCTAATTGAAACCAACACCTACTTTGGGAAGGTGCGTCACATACATCTGCGCGTAACCGAAATGCAGACTATGCAGGGACAGATCATCCTTATTCCCAATGCTGAGGTTTTTAAAAAGCCTCTCATTAATTTTTCACAGCTGGGAAAAAGAAGAATTGATCTTGAAGTAGGGGTGACTTATGGCCAGGATCTGCCATTTGCAAAAAAAGTGGCGCGTGAAGCTGTAGAGAAGATCGAAGGTATCGACAAGGATGATGTGACTATTTATTACACGGGATTTGGCGCCAGCTCCATTGATTTTGTCATTCGCTATTGGATGCCGTTCACCAACAGGCAATTTGAATATCTCAGCAAACGGGATGAGGGCGTAATTGCAATAAAACAGGCTTTTGATGCCAACGGGATCAGCATACCCTTCCCGATACGTACTCTCGATTTTAACGAATCAGTGTTGAACAAGCTGGCAGGGATACGTGATTCTGCCCCGGATACAAGTGCTCAGAAGCCCGGGGACGGAACGGGTGAACAATAATATTTACAAAAAGGTTAAGCCGTGCCATGAAAAAGAAAGGTTGGATCATTCTCGGCTCTGTGATCGTTTTCATCATTGCGCTGCACCTGGCGCTGGAGCCGGTGGCACTTTATTATGTAAATAAGGCTCTTGGTGATCTTAAAGGATACCGTGGGCATGTGGACGATGTAGATATTCATCTCTACCGCGGTGCCTACCGCATTGATTCCCTCGAAATCGTAACGGTGGAAGGGGACAATGAAACCCCCTTTGTGAGTATTCCGGGGATTGATATTTCAGTGGAATGGGACGCCCTTTTTAAAGGAGCTATTGTGGCCGAAGTGGTTCTTGAAAGTCCGGACCTGAATTTTGTTAAGAGTGCTGATACGGTGCAGAGCGGAGGCGATAATGATTACGCGAAGGTACTCGGGGAGCTTGTTCCCATCACTATCAACCGCTTTCAGATCATAAATGGTTCTGTACATTTTATTGACAAAACCCAGGAGGTTCCCCTGGATGTATCCGTAACAAATCTGCAGTTATTGGCGCACAATCTCCGCAATGTCAACAAGAATAATGACCCTCTCCCTGCATCCGTAGGCTTTTCAGGGGCAACCAGTGGCAACGGCTCCCTCAAGGGTGATATGGGAATGAATGTTCTTAAATCAACACCCGATTTTGATCTTGCCATTGAAGTAAAGGATGTAGATCTTACCTATCTTAAGGATTTTACAGAGGCATACGGAAATTTTACTTTTAAGGCAGGCACTATGTATGTGTCATCGGAAGTGGTAATGCAGAATGGGAAATACGAAGGCTATGTAAAGCCTGTTCTTAATGATATAAAAATCGTGGACCTGAAATCGGAACAGACAAGTTTTTGGCGGAAGATGTGGGAGGTTGTATTGGGTACCACCTTCGAACTCTTTGAAAACCACCCTCACGACCAGTTTGCCACGCGCGTACCTATTTCAGGAGATGCGACAAAATCGGATGTAGGAATATTAGCCACAATAGGTAATGTCCTGCGAAATGCTTTCATCGATGCGTTTAGTAAAAACATTGAACAATCGGTAAACCTACAGGATTTGCAAGACGGCACTAGTGAGGAGGATAAGGGCTTTTTCGATTTTCTGAAATCTGACGACAAGGATGAGTAGAATTCCGAATAAGCCCGTTCGGTTTCAACCGTGAGATTAGGATTTATTACCCAAGACGGGTGTGAATGGCCACACCTCCCTTAAGTGTTTTGTGCACAGGACATTTGTTGGCTATCTCCAAAAGCTTTTTCTTCTGTGCCTCATCCAGGTCTCCCTTCAGTTCCACAATACGTTCAAACTTGCCGATCTTTTTTTCATCATCATCACAATTGAGGCAGTCATCCTTATAGTTACTGTCATAGCTGAGGTGCACCTTAACCTCCTCCACCGGCCACTTTTTGCGGCTTGCATACATTTTTATGGTCATGGCCGTGCAGGCCCCAAGGCCGGCTGCCAGTAATTCATAAGGCGTAGGGCCAAGATTGCCGCCCCCCATATCTTTAGGTTCATCTGCCAAAAGGTGGTGGGGCCCTGCAAGGATTTCCGTTAAGAAAGGGCCTTCATCAAGGCGGGCCACTACCTGCTCATCGCTATGCAATTGTTCCTGTTCCGGGGTTTCGAGGTAACGCGACACCCAGCTGGCAATAATGCGGGCCGCATATAGGGAATCGGCTTCATTGCTTAGCAGGTGATCTGCACCATCGAGGGAGATGAAGCTCTTGGGATGATGGGCATTTTCATAAATCCTGCGGGCATTGTCTACTTCCACAATTTCATCCTGAGGGGAATGCATCACCAGAAGTGATTTACCACGCATTTCGTTCAGGATAGTTTCCATTCCATGTTGTTCCAGATCCTTTATAAACTGGCTCTGGATGTTGAAGCTTCGGCCAGCCAGGGTTACCCTCGCTTTTCCTTCGGTTCTTATTTTGCTGATGTCATCCTTCAGGTGCTTTAATACATGCTCAGGATCATAGGGGGCCCCAATGGTCACAATGGCCTCAACGTCATCCATCTGGCTCCCGGCCATTAACACCGCTGTGCCTCCCAGAGAGTGGCCAATCAGAAGGTCGGGGGCGAGGTAATTCTCCTTCAGGTAATCAGCGGCTGCCTTGATGTCGTTTACATTGGAAGTAAAATTGGTATCCGCAAAATCACCTTCGGACTCTCCTAAACCGGTGAAGTCGAAACGGAGAACCCCAAATCCCTGCTGGGAAAGCGCCAGCGTAAGGTTTCGCACCGATCGGAGATCTTTTCCACAGGTGAAGCAGTGGGCAAAAATGGCATAGTGATGGGCTTTCTGATCAACCGGAAGCTCAAGGCTTCCCGATAATTTCACGCCTTCTTGATTAGTAAAGTAAACCTCCTTTGATTTCATCCGTACCATAGATTTTTAGAGAAATTTATCTTCTGAGCCCCGGTACACTCAATAGCAGCTTCCTTTATTCTACCGGACTCAGCTTGTACCCCTCTTTCATCAGCAGTTCAATAAGGCCATTGTCTCCGGGCAGGTGCAGAGCGCCTACAGCAATAAAGGCATTTCCCTCTTCGAGGATAGGCTTTAGGATCGGGATCCAGTTTAAGTTGCGGTTATCCACCAATACGCTAAGGTCGCCAATAGCATTTCCAAGCGAAAGCGTGGTAGCCCACATTTCATCGAGGTCCTCCTCCTGATATGCCTTCAGAATTTCTTCCGTCAGATCCTCACCTTCATCCTTCTCTCTTACCATCTGTACGAGCACTTCCGCCTGCTCTTCTACAGTGGAGCTGTTGTAAAGCAGTTCGGCCTGCTCAAGCATGGTTTCGAGCTGTCGCACATTTTTACCCTGTTTTTTACCGTCCGAAGCAAAAAAGAGATCTATCGGTTTACCGCTGAAATGGAAGTCTTCGGGTGTGGCTTCCTGGGCCAGTGCCATGGCATACATTGCTGAAATGGTCATGGGTTTCATTTTATCCAGAAGACCAATATTCAAACCCATTACATCCTCTATTTCCTCTTTTACAAGAAGGTAATCAGTGCTGTCCAAAAGTTGCCGCAGTGAGTTGTCGGGCATCATTCCCACCATAGCTATCTGCATCAGTTGCGAAGAATCAATCACTGTTTCCACCACCACGGTTTCTGAATTTTGATAGGCCTTTTTTACTTTGGGATTTGCGTCCAGATAATCAGAACCCACCAAATGATAGGTGCCAAAAAGGTATGAAGTTTCCCCTCCGGGGGATTGTATTTCCCAGAGGAGGGAGTTTTTCTCCTGGGCGGCCAAAGGCAAGCTGAAGGTAAGACCTAATGAAAGAAGCGCTATAAGTTTATTCATGGCGTGAAAGTGATCTTTAATAATTTTTCTAATAATTACGGTCAAAGGCTGTAGCCTTACAACCATCGTTACATCCAACGGTTCCACTCCTTCACCATTTTACCGTGTGACCATTTTTTGATGAAGGAGAGATTGCTCATTCCAAGAACGGTATTTAAGACGGACGGGTATTTCAGGCTTTTTTGCAAAGCATAGCCCGCGCGGGTTTCGCTGCTATAGTAGCGGTATATTTTTTCCTCGTAGTGCCGCATATTGTATTCCTGAGATTTAAGTGCCCCGGCAATAAATTCGGAGCAAATCCGTGCGCTCATCATTCCCGGACCTATGCCTTTACCCGTAAAGGGTTCTATCATACCGGCCGCATCCCCAATAAGGGCATAGCGGTCACCGGCAATACAGCGCCTGCTGGTAAT
>CAZNMG010000101.1:0-3447 GCA_964574075.1 uncultured Owenweeksia sp. | reverse complement strand
TTCTGCAGAAACTCTTAAAAAGGAGTTTGCATCTTTTCCTTAGAGCGCAGCCCCTGATTTTCCAAAGGACGGCACCCTAACCCCTTGTTAATAAAAGCGGCCGAATGTTAAAAACTACAGGTTGGATGCCGCAAACTATTTCCTAAAATTTGAAGGGTAAGCTGATAGTTTGAAATGATAGCCACTTTCCGAAAGATAATCATCACACTGATTTTCAGTAAGTTATCATTATATGAAAGTGCTAACTATCAGTAAATGAACAGGAGTAAGTAACAAGAAAAAACAAAGTTTAAATGAGCCAGCAGGAACCAATTTTAGAGGAAAACAAAAATCGCTACGTATTATTTCCCATCGAGCACCATGATATATGGAAGTGGTACAAGAAACAGGAAGCCAGTTTTTGGACAGCCGAAGAAATTGACCTTCACCAGGACCTCACTGATTGGGAGAACAAACTCAATGATGATGAGCGCTACTTTATAAAACATGTACTTGCCTTTTTTGCGGCAAGCGATGGTATTGTGAATGAAAATCTGGCCGAAAACTTTGTAAATGAGGTGCAGTATACGGAAGCCAAGTTTTTCTACGGCTTTCAGATCATGATGGAAAACATTCACAGCGAAACCTATTCGCTCCTTATCGATACCTATATAAAGGATAAGGAAGAGCGGATGGAACTTTTCAATGCTATCGAAAACTTTGAGGCCATCAAAAAGAAGGCAGACTGGGCCATTCGCTGGATCGACTCTGATTCGTTTGCCGAGAGATTGGTTGCCTTTGCAGCCGTGGAGGGCATTTTCTTCAGCGGATCCTTCTGCTCCATTTTTTGGCTCAAGAAGCGGGGCCTTATGCCGGGCCTTACCTTCAGCAATGAGCTTATCTCACGTGATGAAGGCCTTCATTGCGATTTTGCCTGCCATCTTCACAATGAGCACCTGGTGAACAAGGTGCCGAAGGAGCGCATACGGCAGATACTTATCGAAGCGCTCGAAATAGAACGTGAGTTTATCACTGAATCCCTGCCCGCCAATCTTATAGGAATGAACTCCAAACTGATGACTCAGTACCTGGAGTTTGTAACCGATCGTTTATTGGTTGAATTAAACTGTGAGAAAGAATTCAAAGTGGAAAATCCCTTTGACTTTATGGATATGATAAGCCTGCAGGGCAAGACCAACTTCTTCGAAAAGCGCGTGGCCGAATACCAGAAGAGTGGAGTGGTGCAGGGGTCAGAGTCGCAGAAAATATCGTTTGACGCAGACTTTTAATAGCCTGTATAAAGTAAGTTGTACCCTGTACTAAGTATCTTAAAGTTATTTAATACCCATTACAGCTTTTCATAATACCTGATACAAAATACATAATTCAAAAACTACAACCAGCAGTATGTACGTACTAAAGAGAGATGGGAGAAAAGAATCCGTGAAGTTTGATAAGATCACCGGGCGGATACAAAAACTTTGTTATGGCCTTAGCGAACTGGTAGATCCAACTACCGTAGCCATGAAGGTTATTGAAGGCATTTACGAGGGGGTTACCACCACCGAACTGGACAGCCTGGCGGCCGAAGTGGCGGCCAGTATGACCACCAGGCACCCTGACTATGCGCAACTGGCGGCTCGCATTGCAGTTTCAAACCTGCATAAAAATACCACCAAGTCTTTCAGCGAAACCATGAAGGATCTGCATGAGTATGTGAACCCGAAAACATCTTTGCACTCCCCGCTTATTGCCGATGATGTAAATGAAATCATCCAGAAGAATGCGGCCCTGCTGGATTCCACCCTCATCTACGATCGCGATTTCAGCTATGACTACTTTGGATTTAAAACGCTGGAGCGCTCTTACCTGCTGCGTATCAACGGGCATATTGCAGAGCGCCCACAGCAAATGATCATGCGCGTGGCAATAGGTATTCACAAGGATGATCTTGAGTCGGCCATTGAAACTTACGACCTGATGTCGAAGAAGTATTTCACTCACGCCACTCCCACACTCTTTAATTCGGGGACACCCAAACCGCAGATGTCATCCTGCTTCCTCATTTCCATGAAGGACGACAGTATTGATGGGATTTATGACACGCTGAAACAGTGCTCCAAAATTTCGCAGAGTGCCGGAGGTATTGGTTTAAGCATTCACAATGTGCGCGCCACCGGTTCGTACATCCGGGGCACCAATGGTACCAGTAATGGGATTGTACCCATGCTTCGCGTGTTTAATGATACAGCCCGCTATGTAGATCAGGGTGGGGGCAAGCGCAAAGGTTCATTTGCCATCTATATGGAGCCGTGGCATGCTGATATTTTCGACTTTCTCGATCTTAAGAAGAATCACGGAAAGGAGGAAATGCGTGCCCGTGACCTGTTTTATGCATTGTGGACACCGGATCTCTTTATGAAAAGGGTGAAGGAAGATGGGCAATGGACATTGATGTGCCCCAACGAATGCCCCGGCCTCTTTGATACCTACGGGAAAAAATTCGATGAGCTTTACGAAAAATATGAGGCCGCAGGCAAAGGCCGCAAAACCATAAAGGCACGCGACCTTTGGGGTAAGATACTGGAATCGCAGATTGAGACGGGTACGCCTTATATGCTGTACAAGGATGCAGCCAATGAAAAGAGCAATCAGAAAAACCTCGGCACCATCCGTTCATCAAACCTGTGTACCGAGATAATGGAGTACACAGCTGAAGATGAAATAGCTGTTTGCAACCTGGCTTCCATTGCGCTGCCTATGTACATCGAAGATGGGCAGTTTGATCATCAGAAACTCTTTGAGGTTACCTATAAGGTAACGAAGAACCTCAACCGCATTATCGATCGCAACTACTATCCTGTGGTTGAAGCCCGTAATAGCAACATGAGGCATCGCCCGGTTGGCCTGGGAGTGCAGGGTTTGGCTGATACCTTTATAAGGATGCGTCTTGCTTTTACCTCTGAAGAGGCCAGAGCACTGAACAAGGATATTTTTGAGACTATTTATTACGCAGCTCTTTGTGCGTCAAAGGATGAGGCCCGGGTAGATGGAGCCTACGAAAGTTACGAAGGCTCACCCATTAGCGAGGGCCAGTTTCAGTTTAATCTTTGGGGAGTGGATGAATCTACCCTTAGCGGGCGTTGGGACTGGAGTGCCCTAAGAGGTGAAATAAAGAAACACGGAGTGCGCAACTCCCTGCTTCTGGCGCCTATGCCTACGGCCTCCACCTCGCAGATCTTAGGAAATAATGAATGCTTTGAGCCCTATACTTCCAATATCTATACACGGAGGGTGCTGAGCGGGGAGTTTATAGTGGTGAATAAGCACCTGCTGATTGATCTTGTGGACCTTGGGCTGTGGAATGAGGAACTGAAAAATGAGATTATCCGCGCCAACGGCTCTATTCAGCACATCGATAATATTCCTGATAACCTTAAGGATATCTATAAGACGGTGTGGGAGATG
>CAZNMG010000100.1:0-6148 GCA_964574075.1 uncultured Owenweeksia sp. | reverse complement strand
GCCGGTTCCTCCATACCGCCTGTTGATACTGCTGTCTTCCTGGTTAAATCCTTCAAATATCTTATGGAGTTTGGAAGGAGCAATCCCCTTACCCGTATCCTCCACCTCAAAAGCTATTTTCACTTCATCCTCTTTCCTGGATACGAGCCGGACAGTAATTTTTACGAAACCGGCATCCGTAAATTTCACACCGTTCCCAGCCAGGTTTATAAGTACCTGTTTGAGCCTGATGGGATCTCCTTTCAATATGAGATTGTCGAGGGCCGGGTCTATATCCTGTCGCAGTTCAATGCCCTTGGTGAGAGCCAGGTGTTCAAGTGTAGCGAGGCTTTCGGTTATTATTGTTTTTACTTTAAACCCAATTTCTTCCAGGCGGAGCTTTCCAGATTCAATTTTTGAATAATCAAGAATGTCATTCACCAGCATCAAAAGGTGGTCACTGGAGCTGCGTACGTTGTTCAGCTTTTGTCGCTGATCTTCCTTCAATTCTGAACTGGCTATCTGCTCCGAAAAACCAATAATGGCATTTAAGGGAGTTCGGATTTCGTGACTCATATTGGCCAGAAATTCTTCTTTTACCAGGGCCAGGCGCTCGGCTTCACTTTTTGCCCGGGCCAGTTCTATCTGTAATTTTCGACCCCGCCATATATCCCGGATCACAAAATAGACCAGTATAACTGCGAGAATACCTCCGCAAATGGCAAAAAGCACCACAGACGAAAAAGATTGCCTGGCAATGGCCACCGTTTCCTGCTTTTCAGCCAGAGCCTCCTCGTTTTCAAGTTCCCTGATCTTTAAGGTGATGCTCCGGAGGTGATCAATTATTCGCTGGTCATTGGCCACCATCTCCAGTTCCTGGAGCGTAAGCATTCGCGACTGTCTTTCGCGCTGGTTCTCAGCCTTGCGCAATGCCTGTTGTACAGTGGTTATTAAGGTATCCACCTTCTCAAAATAGGCGGTGTCATAGGCAATGGTCTTTTCCTCCTTAATTTCCTTTTTTACCGGGATGGTTTCCTCTTTTTCCTTTTTACCAAAAATCCTCTGGAATAAGCCCGTCTCGTCCTCAGGATCCGAGCCTTCTCCCCTTTCACCGGGCTGCCGGGTATCAGTACGGGTAATTGTAGTAGTGGTGATCTGTTGTTTGGGAACGAGGACGCTATCGGCTTTGATTTCCCGCTGGGTACGGGCCAGGGCACGCAATGCAGATTTGTCCCGTTCGCGGTGCGACTGGCTGATCTTGAGCTTTACCAGGTTTTCAAAGCTTTCAGTTTTTTGACGGAATAAAGTTCGCAGGGTGTCGGCTTCTGCGTGGTAGTTGGTGCCGAAGCTTCGCAGGTACAGCGAATCTATCTGCTCCTTCAGATGATCCACCTTGTCGAGATACAACCTCAGGTTATTCTCATCCAGCGTAATGGAATACGCCCGGCTACGGCTTTCGAGTTCACTAACCTCGGTAAGAATATTTTCGGTGAGGGAAGGCTCCTCCGGATCATAAAGTTTATCCACCGCAGCTGTAAACTCACTGTAACTGTGGTAGCTGTAATAACTTATGGCTCCCAACACCCCCAATGTCACCAGCAGCACTACTACTACCTTGGTAATGGTATTTCCCGTTTTTCTCTTCATTAAGGCCTCCTTGGACGCTCTAAAGCTACTAAATATCAGCGGCAAACCTTAAACGCATTTGTTGCATAGCTGGTATTTCCGGGAGCGTGGTGGTTGCGAATTACTTACCAACCAGCACCTTGAAGGATGGCTGAAATAATTTACTCCGGAAAACATGAGATGGAAAATCAGAAGATGAGAGAGCAGGTAAGCTATAGCCTGCTGATGTACATAAACCCGACTTCGTACCGCTCTATCGGCTTATTTCCGACAAATCTTTTACCCTTGCCGGCACCAAGATAAAGGCCTACAAACTGCTGTTGACCCAGGCTTACATTAAAACCCCCGACCAGATTGAACAAGGTAACGATGGTCCTGTCTTTACCATCATAGTTTAGAAGACCTGTATTGTGCATATTGCCCCAACTGCCCTGAGCCTCCAGGTAAATATGGCTTTTTTCGGGCCGGGTGTGCAGCCGTAGGAGCAAGCCACCCCTGTAGCCCTGCGGCCGTACGTACCTGATGTTGCCAGGAAAGCTTCCTACCTTCTGTGACTGCAGGGCTGTGTACCCATTGATAAACACACCGATACTGGTGAACGGGGAAAAACTACTGCTGTAACCAAAACTTACCGATGGTAAAACCTGCTCCGTAATGCTATAGCCAACTACGCCAATACGCACATCAAATTGAGGAGAAATGTAGGGGTTGTCAGTCTGAGCTTGTACTATGGCACAAAGAAATAACATCGGAGCTATGAATTTTTCCCTTATCATGGAAGGTCAAAATAAACAAAATCTAAATTGATATGCTAAAACCTATGCAGGGTGGAATTTGTAAAGTCTTAGCCTTACTTTCGAAACATGCTGGGAATACGATTTAGCGAGTATATAGGTGAAGACCAGAGCATCTTTGAAAAGCTGCTGGGCATTTTTAAGGAACTCTTGCTGCATACCAGTGGCGATGTGGATGAGGCTATTGAATGGTTGCGCGAGATTGACAAGGAATACGGCCTCACCACCGATGATTATACCATTGACGACTTTTTGGAAGACCTCAAAACCCAGGGTTTTTTGCGGGAGGAGATTGATTTTGAAGAAGGGGATGAGGGTGATGGGGATGGCTCCGGCCGACTGAGTATGACTGCTAAGGCCGAGCGCCTTATCCGCAGCAGCGCCCTGGAGCAAATCTTTGGAAAGCTTAAAAAATCCAGTTCAGGAAATCATACCACCCGGCTTACCGGAATGGGTGATGAGCAGACTTCCGACCTGCGCAGCTACCGCTTTGGCGACAGCGTTGATCAGATTGCAATGAACGAGAGCATCAAAAATGCACTGATCAACCAGGGAATAGAAAAGTTTGGAATGACGCAGGATGACCTGGTGGTACAGGAAACCTTTTTTAAGGCACAAATGAGTACTGTGCTGATGATCGACATCAGCCATTCCATGATCCTTTACGGGGAAGATCGCATCACACCGGCCAAAAAAGTTGCACTCGCCCTGGCCGAATTAATTAAAACCCGCTATCCTAAAGACACTTTAGACATTATTGTATTTGGAAATGATGCGTGGCAAATAGATCTGGAAGAACTTCCTTACCTGAAGGTGGGCCCCTACCACACCAATACGGTGGCAGGTCTTGATCTGGCTATGGACATCCTCCGCAAAAAGAAAAACAGTAATAAACAGATCTTTATGTTAACAGATGGCAAGCCAAGTTGCCTGAAGGAACCAGACGGATCGTATTACCAAAACAGTTTCGGGCTTGACGATTATATAGTAAATAAATGTTTGAACAAGGCCGCTGCCTGCAGAAGATTGAAGATCCCCATTACCACCTTTATGATAGCCCAGGACCCCTACCTGCAGAAGTTTGTGCAGGATTTTACCCAGGCAAACAAAGGCAAGGCATTTTTTACGGGCCTCAAGGGATTGGGCGAATTCATTTTTCAGGATTATGAGACCAACCGCAGAAGAACCATTCGCTAAACAAACAACCCGGCAGATGCCGCATACTTTTTATACTTATCATTTTCATGAATAACAAAACTTTACTCACTCTATTCAGTCTTGTGGTTTTACTGACAGCCTGTGGCGAAGACAGTCCGGAAAAGAGATACACAGGGAAATGGAGCTTTACCACCCTTAGTGGGGAATATGCGGAGCTGTGGATCAGTGACTCCGCACTGGCCACGGTAAAGGGGCCCAATAATATTCCCTATACATTTAGCGCCAGGCACCGCAATGACACTACCTATATTTATGATTTTGGTAAAACCGAACAGGCCTTCGACCGCTTTGTAAGGCTCGGGGTATCTGAAGATAAATTACAGATCCTTCAGGATGGAAATAAAACGGAACTAAAACTGATTGAAAGGGAGGTGCCGGAGATCAGCAATAGCGAAAGTTTTAAGAATCAGGTGCTCGGGGAATATCAAACCCGGGCGAGAAAGAAAAAGACAAAATGAATTTTACCGAAATAACAACATTAGGAGAGCTCAAAAAGAGCGGATATCAATCCAAAACGATAAAGCAGGAGCTGCGCGATAACCTGGTGCAGAATCTCAAAAAAGGCATTAACATTTTTGAGGGGATACATGGTTTTGAAAATACGGTTATTCCCGATCTTGAACGGGCAATACTCTCGGGGCACAACATCAATTTCCTCGGGTTGAGGGGGCAGGCCAAAACCAAGCTCGCCCGGCTCATGACACGTTTACTGGATGAGTACATTCCGGCTGTAGCCGATAGTGAACTGGCAGATGACCCACTGCGGCCGGTATGGGGAAGTGCCCAGGCTATCATTGCCAAGTTTGGCGATCAAACCCCTATAAGGTGGATTCACCGCGATGAACGCTATTTCGAAAAGCTGGCCACACCTGATGTTACTGTGGCCGATCTCATTGGTGATGTAGATCCGATAAAAGCAGCCAATCTCAAACTCTCCTATGCCGATGAGCGGGTGCTCCACTTTGGCATGATCCCCCGTGCCAACCGAAGCATTTTTGTGATCAATGAGCTGCCCGATCTCCAGGCGCGGATACAGGTAGCGCTGTTCAATATTTTGCAGGAAGGCGATATTCAGATCCGTGGTTTTAAGCTCCGGCTCAATCTCGACATTCAGTTTGTGTTTACGGCCAATCCCGAAGACTATACCAACCGTGGCTCTATTGTAACGCCCCTTAAGGACCGGATTGGTTCCCAGATTGTCACCCATTATCCTGAAGATATAAAGACCGCACGAAAAATCAGTGAACAGGAAGCCCGGACACAGGCGGCACAGCGCGAAACAATTAATATACCGGAGGTGGCCCGCGACCTGCTCGAGCAAATAGCCTTCGAAGCGCGGGAGAGTGAATACATTGATGCCAAAAGCGGTGTTTCTGCAAGGCTTACCATCACCGCCCTCGAAAATCTTTACAGTACTGCAGAAAGGCGCAATCTCATCAGTGGCAGCGAAACTACGACAGTACGGCTGCTTGATTTCCTTGGAATAATTCCGGCCATTACGGGCAAGGTGGAGCTGGTGTATGAGGGTGAGCAGGAAGGCTCGGCCCACGTTGCCGAAAACCTCATCGCACAGGCAACCAAAAACCTTATTCCCCAGTATTTTCCACCACTCGACAAGCTTAAGGCCTCTGATAAAAGCAATCCCTATAGTGAAGTGGTGGAGTGGTTTGGTCGTGGAGAGTCGGTAGATCTTCTCAGCGACTTTTCAGATAAGGAATACCGGCAAACCCTTGATGCCATAAAGCCGCTAAAGCGTTTTGTGGAAAAGTATCAACCAAAGGCATCCACAGAAGATCGTTACTTTTTTATGGAAATGATACTGTGGGCTTTGGCCGAACACGCTAAACTCAATAAGGAAAGGCTGGTAAGCGGGTTTAACTTTTCAGATCTCTTTAGTACTTATCTGCGAAGCGGGGATTTGGATGTGGGTAATTAGTTAATTAGCAAATTCGGAAATTAGCAAATGAAGAACGGTTTGAATAAACGCAGGTCGGCTTCGTGCGTGGTTTTGTAAAGAAACGAAATGTTTCTCTGTCAACCGCAAAGCCCTACCGGAGCGGGATTAAAGCCGATTTGCGTTTATTTTTTGTTGGCGTGTCGTTTTTTTCTTTTTAACAGATCCAAAATTTCTTGTTTTCGAAGTCGATGACTGACGGTCCACCTGTACAACCACCGATTTCGTCAATTTCGGTATCGCTCCTGAATTTTGTGATGATCCATTGTCCTGATTTGTGTTTTCTCAAAATACCCTCGTCAAGAATTTCTCCTGGTTCGGTCAAAGTCAATTGTCCGTCACCTTCATAAATCACTTTGACAGAATCTCCTTTTATCACCACGGTCACTTTTTCTCCCATTGATTTTCCTTGCCATTCAGCAAAAGCAATGTTGTATCGGTATTTACCTGATCTGGGGATTTCAGATTTATAGTCGTCTTGGTTTGGCCAACTTGTAAGACTGTCATTTTCTAAATCATACTCAGCTATTGAATGTGTTTCAAAGTCTATGTATAGCCATTTTCTAACTTCAAAACG
>CAZNMG010000099.1:0-2820 GCA_964574075.1 uncultured Owenweeksia sp. | reverse complement strand
GTTATCCCAACTTTTCTGGCTGGCTTCATGCTATTTATAATCATTTCTACTTCCACACTCAGAAGTGATGGTGGTAATATTGGATCAGCCATTGCTTTTGTTCTGGTGCTCTTTGACTTGCTAATTCTTCAGCAAGTTTTGGTATATAAGAATTTGGCAAAGGCGGAAATTTCTACAATAAAAAATTTCTTCGCAGAAAACTCGGTAAGAACAGAAATTGGCAAAGGCCCGGGCTGGACACACTTTAATAAATTCTTTCCTGTCACCTTATAGTGTTACTTTTTTATTATTTTTGTCATGCTATATTATGACTTAATGAACCGATAAGTCATACTATACTGTTACAAATGAAAAAGCAAAAACTACAACTACAGCAGCTTGAGGCGAAAATGAAAACTTTTGCAATCTTCAAAAATGAGGCTGTCCCACCCACGGGATGGGTCAAGGCAATCCGTACCGCTCTTGGAATAACACTAGAACAGTTAGGAAATCGCCTCTCCATTGCCAAACAAAATGTTCAAAACTTAGAACAGCGGGAAAAAGATGGTTCCATTACCTTAAAGTCATTGCGCGCAGCAGCCCGGGCTTTAGATATGGAACTGGTTTACGGCCTGGTTCCAAAAGATGGTTCCCTGGAAGCTTTAATAGATAGAAAGGCTCGTGAATTGGCAATCCAAATCGTGTCCCGAACTTCAAATTCCATGAAACTGGAGAACCAGGAAAACTCCAGGGAACGGATCAAAAAGGCCATTGATGAAAGAACGGAGGAGCTAAAACGCGAAATGCCCAAAGTGCTGTGGGACTAAATCTCGATTATACCAATGGGCAAACCCCTCTGGATGAAGAAGAGAAGGAGGGGTTACTAATCCTTACCGTTACAAATCGCGGTGAGTTAGATGAATTCGAACAGCAGAATATTGAGGAAGCCATTCAGTGGGTTTTGGGCCGCTCCCCGAAACCAGAAACCATTTTTACAGAGCAATTTGTAAAAGGTTTGCATAAGCGGATGTATGGCCAAGTATGGAAGTGGGCCGGGCAATTCCGAAAATCGGATAAAAATTTGGGAATTGACAAATGGCAAATTCTAATAGAACTGAAAGTTCTTCTTGAAGATGCCTTACACTGGGTAAAAAATGATACTTATCCGCCCGATGAAATTGCGATTCGTTTCAAACACCGGATAGTCAGCATTCACTGTTTTTCAAATGGAAACGGACGGCACAGCCGATTGATGGCCGACATTATCGCTGAAAAAATCTACAACCGCCCCATCTACTCATGGGGAGCTGCAAATCTCACTAATGAAGGAGAAGCTCGCAAAGCTTACTTGAAAGCTGTTAAGGAGGCGGATAAAGGTAATTACGGGCCATTGATAGAATTTGCCCACTCATAACCTTCCCCTATCCCCCCATCACCCCGCCCATCCTTTCCACCTCTCACTCCCTACCTTTGCACTCCACAAAGTTTGATTATGTCGAAGGTGAAAGTTCCCATTTCCGTTTTAGAGTTAGCAACAGTAAACCAAGGTTCCACTCCCGGTGATGCACTGAAAAACAGTTTAAGGGTGGCACAGGAGGCGGAAAAACAAGGCTACTCCCGCTTCTGGCTGGCTGAACATCACAATATGATCAGCATTGCGAGTGTAGCAACTTCGGTGCTTATCGGCTATATCGCTGGCGGCACGGAAAAGATCCGGGTGGGTTCCGGTGGTGTTATGCTCCCTAATCATTCACCCTTGATTGTGGCTGAGCAATTCGGCACCTTGGGTTCACTTTACCCGAGCCGTATTGATTTAGGTCTGGGACGAGCTCCCGGCACCGACCAACTTACCGCCCAGGCCATCCGCTCCGACAGGATGCATGCCGTGCACAACTTCTCCAGTGAGATTGAGCAGATCCAACAATATTTTTCCAAAGAAAACAGCAGCGCCCATGTACGTGCCACAGTAGCCGAGGGCGTGGATGTACCCATCTGGATCCTCGGTTCCAGTACCGACAGCGCCCACCTGGCTGCCGCCAAAGGCCTGCCCTACGCTTTTGCCAGCCATTTTGCTCCCGCCCAGCTTATGGAAGCCCTGAGTATCTACCACAACAACTTTGAGCCTTCGGAACAACTGAAGGAGCCCTACACCATAGCGGCCATCAACGTAATTGCAGCGGATACGGATGAAGAAGCCGAAAAGCTTTCCACCTCACTGATCCGGATGTTCCTGGGGATTCTTACCGACAAGCGCGATTACATGCAGCCACCCATGGAAATGACTCCTGAATTAAAAGAGCTTTCGCAAAACCCCGCTTTTCAGCGGATGCTTAAATACTCATTTGTAGGAGGCAAGCAAAAGGTGAAGGCAGAAACCAAAGCCTTTCTTGAGCAGACGCGGGTAAACGAACTGATGGTGGTTTCCAATATGTACTACCTTGAAGATCGGATCAAATCCTACCGGATGTTCGCGAAGATTATGGCGGAGATTTAAAAGCCCATATTTGCTCCCGGATCCTCCCGTAATGCTGCCCCCGGCTTTTTTAATATTTTTGCCGCAAATCAATCTTCATGAAAATCTTCAACACCGTTGTAAGTATCACTTTAATAGTAGCCGTGGCATTCCTGTTTTGGAAGTTGTATGAAGCGGAGCCAAAGCCAAAAAATGCCCGCACCGAAAAACAGCTTTCGGAAAACCTGGAGGGGCAAAAATTTAAAGGTGTGAGCATAGCCTACATCAATACCGATACACTGGTAGAGAAGTATGATTACCACAAGGAACTGAAGGTAAAGCTTGAGGAAAAGGCCAAGCAGCTGGAGAGGGACCTGGCACGTAAGTCG
>CAZNMG010000098.1:0-4632 GCA_964574075.1 uncultured Owenweeksia sp. | reverse complement strand
CTCGCTGATTTCCCCTACTATTTCTTCTATCACATCTTCGAGGGTGATAATTCCAGAGGTGCCACCAAATTCGTCAACAACAACTGCCAGGTGCACCCTTTTATGCTGAAACTCCTTTAGCAGGTCATCAATCTTCTTGTTCTCGGGAACAAAGAAAGATTCGCGCATCAGCCCCCTCCAGTCGAAATCAGGTGCTGCATCAACATGCGGCAGCAGGTCCTTGATATAGAGAACGCCTTTTATCTGGTCAAAATTTTCCTCATATACGGGTATGCGACTGTAGCCGGAGTCAAGAATTACCTCCATCACTTTATCATAGCTCCAGGTAATATCCACGCTCACCACGTCCATTCGCGGCTTCATGATCTGGCGCACATTTGTGGTACCGAACTTTACAATGCCCTCCAGTATTTTTTGCTCATCATTAGAGGTTTCATCATGTGTGGTGAGCTCCAAAGCTTGTGAAAGATCATCAACCGAAAGGTTTTCTGAGGTACCTTGAAGGCTCTTTTCAATAAATGAAGTACTCCGCACCAGTAACCGGCTTACCGGCCTGAACAGCCCGCGCATTATAAACATGGGGCGGCTCATAAATGATGAAAAACCCAGCGCATTTCTCGAGGCATAGACCTTCGGCAACACCTCTCCGAACAACAGGATGAGAAAAGTAATGACCACCACCTGAAATACAAAACCAAGGGTGGGGTTACCAGTAAAGTCAAAAAGCTGCTCAGTGAGGAAGGAGGAGAGAATTACTATTCCTACATTGATAAAATTATTGCTGATGAGGATGGTAGCCAGAAGAGTTTTAGGGTGCTCCAGCAGGTCAGTGATACTATCGTAAGCAGATTTCTGGTCTGCCTTAAGCCGGTCCACATCCTGCGCCTTCAGCGAAAAAAAGGCTACTTCCGAGCCGCTCACAAGGGCAGAACCCGCAAGGAGCAACATCAGGATAAGCAGCGGAATAATAGCGCTTACCTCGAAAGGTCGTAAAATGTCAAGTAAAAAAATGTAACTCGAGGGCTCTGGGTCCAATTGGGGATGGTTTGGTTAGTACTTAAAACGGCAGGTCATCCTCTTCATCATCGTTTCGGCTTAGATCTGCCGGGGCCGGCTCATTTCTGCCACCGCTATTCTCTGTGCGGTCGCTTCCGGAGCTACCCGGGGGCGGGCTGAGCATGGTCATATTATCGCCATGGATCTCTGTGAGATACTTCTTCTCACCGTTTGCATCATCCCAACTGCGGGTTTTGATACGGCCCTCAATAAATACTTTATCGCCTTTTTTGAGATATTTTTCTGCCACCTCAGCTAAACCTCTTCGCAACACTACTGTGTGCCATTCGGTTTGGGTAACTTTTTCATTGGTTTGGCGGCTGGTGTACGATTCAGATGTAGCCAGTGGGAAACGGGCGAGCATATTGCCACCCTCAAAGGTTTTGATCTCGGGATCCTTTCCGAGGTTACCTATCAGCATCACTTTATTAAGGGTACCGGCCATAAGCTTACAATTCTGTTTCTAACAAATTTAGAAAAATGCGTGTCAAAGCCGCAAAGTTAGTTGATTTCTATCCAAATAAACTCTTAATGGCCGCGGAAGTGCGTAGTCTGTAAGGAGTTCTTCATCCACCCAACTCCCTGACTGCTTCAACACCTCTCCCGCATCTGCTTTTAGCCGCACCTCAAGTACATTAATATAAATGGTCTGGTGGCTCAGCTTGTGGGGCTTCAATGTGGAATTCTTTTCAAGGAGCATCTCCGAATTTTTAAGTTGCAGGTCATCCAGCAACTGATCAAGAACCACCGGCACCTCTACCTCAGCGGCTGTTTCTACCCTGTAAAATTCATAAAGCCTGCTCCATATATCCCGTTCGGTACGCTGCTGTAGCCAAACCTTTCCATTGTTTTTTAATAAAATGTAATTAAAATATCGCAGCCGGTTGTAATTCCTCCGTTCCTTAAAGGGAAGCTCGTTTACCCTGCCTGTGGCATAAGCCACACATGACTTTTGCAGCGGGCACTGGTCACAATCGGGATTTTTTGGAACACACTGCAGTGCACCAAATTCCATAATAGCCTGGTTATAAGTTCCGGGATCCTTGGTATCCAATAATTTTCCGGCCCAGCTGGTAAACTGCTTTTTTCCTTTTGTGGAATTGATGGGAGTGGAAATGCCCAGGTATCGCGCCAGTACGCGAAATACATTACCATCAACCACCGCATGGGGATGATTGAAGGCCAGTGAACTTATTGCTGCAGCCGTATACTCGCCCACGCCTTTCAGCGCCAAAATCTCCTCAAAGGAAGAGGGGAAATTTCCTTGCCGCTCCTCTACAATCTGGCGGGAGGCGGTATGCATATTCCGGGCGCGGCTGTAGTAGCCCAGGCCTTCCCAGTCCTTCAACACCTGATCTTCGGGGGCTTCTGCGAGCTGGTGTACCGTGGGATAATTAGTGATAAACTTTTCGTAATACGGCAGGCCCTGAGCCACTCTTGTTTGCTGGAGTATAATCTCTGATAACCATATGCAGTAAGGGTCGTCAGTTTTTCGCCATGGCAGTGGCCGCTTATGACGTTTATACCACTGGAGCAGAATCAGCCGGAATTCAGTATTGGGCAAAATATTTGTAATTGAAGGAGTTAGCTAGCGAAAAAATGAAATATTCTCTTTTCTGAATAGATTTTTTACCCCTATATTTGCAGCCCTCAAAATTAACGAGTAATAATTAATTTAAGATACAAATGACAAAAGCGGACATTGTAACCAGGATTTCTGACAAGACTGGTATGGAACGAGCTGATGTTCAGGCCACTGTTGAGGCTTTCATGAAGGAAGTGAGGAGTTCACTGGAAAGCGGAGACAATGTGTACCTGAGGGGTTTTGGTAGCTTCATCATTAAGGAAAGAGCCGAAAAAACCGGCCGTAATATTTCCAAGAATACTACCATCATCATTCCGGCTCACAATATCCCTTCCTTTAAGCCGGCCAAAACTTTTGTTGAGGCGGTAAAGAGAAAAGTAAAAGTTAAGTAATTCGCTTTTGAAAACCGGTCCGGTCATACTATCAATTTTTGCATTAGCTCTACTTGCGTTCTTGATTTATTCGCCAGTTACCCCTCCTGCTGCAAGCCAGGAGAGCGAGGTAGCGGCACCTGCTGAATCTCCGGAAATTGCTGCAGACGATCCCGATGCAAGGGTTGAAGAAGCCCTAAGAAATCTGCAATCCGGAGCAACGCCTCCCATGGAGGCCATTGTTCAAATAAGAGAGGTTGCAGAACAGTATCCTGATAACGTAAAAGCAAATTTCACTCTCGGTGTACTCTCTATTGAAACAGGGCAGTACGAGAAAGCAATTGGCCGATTTAAAACGGTTACCGCCCAACAACCAGGCAACGGGGAGGCGTGGAAGCTTTTAGCCCAGTCTCAGCTTAGGGCTGGAGATACAGTAAACGCAAAAGTTAGCTTCGAGAAGGCTTTGCCACTGGTTGATGAAAAAACCAGGGCCGCTTACAAAGAAGAATTACCAGAATTGAGTATTAACTAAAAAATTTAGCAATCATGCCTAGCGGAAAGAAAAGAAAAAGACACAAGATGGCTACTCATAAACGCAAGAAGCGCCTGAGAAAGAATCGCCACAAGAAGAAGTAATTTAGAACGACACATAGGCCAATAGCACCGTATGCAAGGTGCTTTTGGCGTTACTTCTCATTCCCCCCTGAAAGGAAAAGTTTCTTTCTGCGGTATTTAAAATAAAAATGAAAGGTGAGTACAGAATTAATAATTAATTCACGTACTGCCGATGAAGTAGGCATAGCCCTGCTTAGGGACGGTAAATTAACCGAACTTCATTACGACAATACTGAGGATTTTGCGGTAGGAGACATCTACCTGGGTAAAATCAAAAAGATAGTACCCGGTCTCAATGCAGCCTTTGTGGATGTTGGCTACGAAAAAGACGCCTTCTTACACTACCACGATCTGGGCCCTCAGGTACGCTCGCTCAATAAGTTCATTAAACGTACCCTTACCGGTAAACAGCGATGGTCTTTAACAGACTTTGAGCCCGATCCGGATATCAACAAAAATGGCAGTATAGACCAGGTTTTAAAAACCGGTCAACAATTATTGGTGCAAATAGCAAAAGAACCTATCTCCACCAAAGGACCCCGAATAACCTCCGAGCTTTCACTGGCCGGGCGGTATATTGTACTGGTTCCTTTTTCCAACCGCATCAGCGTAAGCTCCAAATTGCGTGACAACGAGGAAAAGGACCGGCTCCGAAGACTCATAACGAGCATAAGGCCCAAAGGCTTTGGTATTATCGTTAGAACTGCAGCACAGGATTGTTCCGTGGCCGAACTCGATGCCGATCTTCAGGATTTGCTGAAAAAGTGGAAAACCCTACATCGCCAGACCCAGCGGGTAAAACCCCCGGCCCGTGCCCTGCGCGAGCTCAACAGGGTTTCAGCACTTCTTCGCGACATTCTCAATGATTCCTTCAACAGTATTGTAACTGACGATAAGGAACTACACGAAGAAATGCGCACATTCCTGCGGAATACAGAGCCCGGTCTCGAGGACATGGCAAAATATTACGATGGCCGTGTCCCGATTTTTGACCATTTCGGAATT
>CAZNMG010000097.1:0-4973 GCA_964574075.1 uncultured Owenweeksia sp. | reverse complement strand
TATGAAGTGGTAGCCGAATTACATGCCATCAGGTTTCCCTACAACAACTTTCTGTATTGACGGAGGTTTGAATTTATATACTCAGCCAATCTTATTTTTTGAATGGGAAAAAAAACAAAAAAACAGGATATACTTGAATACCATAGTGAAGGAAGGCCGGGGAAAATTGAAGTCATTCCTACAAAACCCAGTAACAGCCAACGCGATCTATCAATAGCTTATTCTCCGGGGGTTGCCGAGCCCTGCCGCGAAATTTCTGAAAACAGAGAGAACGTTTATAAATACACGGCCAAGAGTAACTTGGTGGCAGTGATCTCCAACGGAACGGCAGTACTTGGCCTGGGCGATATCGGCCCCGAAGCCAGCAAGCCTGTTATGGAAGGTAAAGGTGTATTATTCAAGATATTTGCTGATATCGATGTTTTTGATATTGAATTAACATCCCGCGATCCTGAAGAATTTATTCAGGTGGTAAAAGCGATGGAACCCACCTTCGGGGGTATCAATCTGGAGGATATAAAATCCCCCGAATGCTTTGAAATAGAAAGGCGCCTGAAGGAGGAAATGGACATTCCGGTAATGCATGATGACCAGCATGGAACAGCCATCATTACCGCTGCAGCTTTGATGAATGCCCTGGAAATTGTGAAAAAGAAAGCCGAAAAGGTAAAAGTGGTTTTCAGCGGGGCCGGAGCCAGTGCCATTAGCTGCGCCAAGCTATTCCTTTCCCTTGGGGTGAATAAAAAAAACCTCCTGATGTTCGATTCCCGCGGGGCCATCACCACCAGCCGTAATGATCTCAATGAACAAAAAAAGGAATTTGCTCTCGACACGGATAAGGGAAGTCTGCAGGAAGCTTTAGAAGGAGCGGATGTTTTTGTGGGACTCTCCACCGGTGGTGTACTCAAAAAGCAAATGCTGAAGGGTATGGCTAAAAATCCCATTGTCTTTGCACTAGCCAACCCCGACCCGGAAATATCCTATAAGGATGCCACTGATGCACGGGAAGATATTATTATGGCCACAGGCCGCTCCGATTGCCCCAACCAGGTCAATAACGTACTGGGGTTTCCCTTCATATTCCGGGGGGCCCTCGATGTAAGAGCCCGCAAGATAAATGAGGAAATGAAACTGGCTGCGGCTCATGCTATAGCCGGCCTGGCCAAAGAATCCGTGCCTGAGATGGTGAACCTGGCTTACAACAATACCAACATCCGGTTTGGGCCTGAGTATATTATCCCCAAACCATTTGATCCACGCCTTATCTATGAGGTATCTACGGCTGTGGCAAAAGCGGCCATGGCTACCGGGGTGGCCCGTAATCCCATTGAAGACTGGGACGTGTACAAGGAATCTCTCATCAACCGCCTCGGCCGTGACGATAAATTTATCCGCCTGGCGCAGGAGAAGGCGCGAAGTAACCCCCAAAGAGTGGTGCTGGCGGAGGGCGATAACCTCAAGACTTTAAAAGCCGCACAGATACTTCATGATGAAAACCTGGCCCATCCCATTCTGCTCGGCAAACGTACTACCATCGAAAGACTGATAAAGGAACACAACCTGGGCATTGAGGAGCTACCGGTGATCGATACTTTTGAACATGAGTATCTCACGGAGCGCTATGCCGCTCAGCTCCACGAGAAGCGTAAACGTAAAGGCATCACTTATTTTGATGCCGCCAAAAAATTAAGGGATCGCAACTACTTCGGAGCCTCGATGGTGGAAGCCGGGGATGCGGATGCCTTCGTATCAGGCCTCACCCGAAAATACAAGGAGGTGATCACTCCCCTTTTTGAAGTGATAGGGCCTGAGCCAGGTACAGGTAAAATTGCGGGCATGTATATCATGCTCTCCAAAAAGGGGCCGATGTTTTTTACGGACACTACCATTAACGAGAGCCCCACTTCCGAAGAACTGGTGGAAATCACCCTTCAGGCCGCGCGTATCATACAACGTATGAACATAAAGCCGAGAATTGCCCTGTTGAGTTACAGTAATTTTGGCTCTTCAAGCCAGGAGGAGCCCCGGAAAATACAGAAGGCTGTGAAAATTTTGCGCCAGGAACACCCGGATCTGGTGGTGGATGGTGAGATGCAGGCCAACTTTGCCCTGAATAATGATTTGCTGAAGGAATCCTTTCCCTTCAGCGATCTCATATTGCAGCAGCCCAACACTTTTATCTTCCCCAATCTGGCAGCTGGAAACATAGCCTATAAAATGCTTCAGTCATTTGGGGCCGCAGAAGCCGTTGGACCATTTTTACTCGGAATAAATAAGCCCGCCCATGTATTACAAATGGGCAGCAGTGTCCGTGAAATTGTAAATATGGTTACCTTAGCTTGCGTAGATGCTCAAACGCGCAAAAACAAATCAAACAGCTAAAAATGAGGATATTACTTCCCACCGATTTTTCTGATAATGCTGCCCTGGCCACTCAGTTTGCCATAGACCTGGCTCGCAGAACCAATGGCGAAATACTTTGCTTCCATGCCTATGATATTCCCCATTATGAAAGGAGCATGACCACCGCCCTATTGGGTGAAATGAAGAAAGCTGCCGAAAACAATATGGCCGAATTTGAAACTGATCATCTGAAATCGGCCGGAGTGCCTTTCAAAAGCAAAGTTTCTATTGGCAACCCCATACGCTTTTCAAAAGAACTTACTGAGCAGCACAATATTGACATCATCGTAATGGGCACCAAGGGGGCCAGCGGAATCGAAGAATTCCTGATCGGCTCCAACTCCGCTTCAGTTATTCAAACTGTAGATGTACCCGTGTTGGTTATCCCACCCAATTCAAAGGTGAAACCTCTTCAGCACATTGTGCTGGCTTCGGATCTGGAACTGAAGAAAAAGGAGCGGCCGCTGATGAAACTACGTGAGTTTGCCAAGGTTTTTAATGCCACTATTAATATCCTGCACATACAGGATGGTGATGGTAATGAAAGCGGAAGCCGGGATTTGGTGGAAAGAATTTTAGGTGATGTGCCTCACACCTATTCCATTACCTCTGCAAAAGAGGACCTTGATGAAACCATTCTAAACTACTGCGAATCAAAAAATGCGGACCTGGTAGCAGCCATCAGCAAACGTTATGGTTTTTTTCAGGGTTTATTCCACAAAAGCCTTACTTCCCAATTGGCCTATCACACCAAAATTCCTATGCTGGCCCTGCACGAACCGAAGTAGGAACTGAAATACATGCGTAAATGTTGAAAGATGATGCACTTCCGGCCATTGAAAAATGGCTGGAGGTAAAACATAAACCCTTGCTTATAGCCGGTCCCTGTAGTGTGGAGAGCGAGGAGCAGATGATACAAACTGCACGTGGTATTGCTCAGACCGGCCTGGCTTCGGCCCTTCGCGGAGGCATATGGAAGCCGCGAACCAGCCCTGGAAATTTTGAAGGTATAGGTGTACCCGCTCTTAGATGGCTAAAAACCGCAGGTTTGGAAGTAAACCTGCCGGTGATCACAGAGGTGGCCAATGCCCGCCATGTGGAAGAGGCTCTTAATGCCGGCATCGATATGCTCTGGATTGGTGCCCGTACCACTGTCAATCCTTTTTATGTGCAGGAAATCTCGGATGCCTTAAGAGGTCATGATATTCCGGTGCTCGTAAAGAACCCGATTCACCCGGAAGTGAAACTTTGGCTCGGAGCGCTGGAAAGGTTACAACAATCTGGTATAAGTAAGCTGGCAGCAATTCACCGAGGATTTTACAGCTACCAAAGCAATCCCTTTCGCAATGAACCCAAGTGGGAGGTGTTTTTTGAGATGCGCAGGTTAGCCCCGGAAATCGCAATTATTTGCGATCCCAGTCACATTGCCGGCCGCAGAGACCTTTTGGGCGAAGTGTGCCAAAGCGCCCTGGATCTGGGTATGGATGGTTTTATGATAGAAACCCATTGCAACCCTGATAAAGCCCTGAGCGATCCGGAGCAGCAGGTAAACCCCGCTCAGCTGGAGAAACTGATCCTCGGCCTGAAATCGAGGCATGAGATGGTGAATGACGAACGATTGATCGTTCGCCTTGAAGAACTGCGCTCTGAAATCGACCATCTCGATAAATCACTGCTGGAGGTGCTGCGAAAAAGGATAGATGTGGTAAAGGACATCCGGGAGGTAAAGAACAAAAACCAGGTTACTATCTTCCAAATGAAGCGCTGGTTTAATATCCTCAAAAACCGAAAGGCGCTGGCCCGTAACCTTGATCTTGACGAACAGATTATTCATGAGCTGTTTCAGCTGATCCACAAATATTCGATCGATATCCAAATCAAAAAAACTGAAGAAAAACCTTAACTTAGTAGCTCTTCAGAGTTTAAAACCCAATGAATTACCGCTGGCGCAAACCAGACCAACCCCCTTTACCTGTGGTGGAGGCTTTACAAAAAGCCCTCGGCATCAATCCGGTGCTGTGCGGAATTCTTGCTCAGCGTGGTGTATCCGATTTCGATGGCTCCAGAGATTTTTTTCGCCCCTCCCTTAGCCACTTGCACGACCCTTTTTTGATGAAGGATATGGATCGTGCTGTGGCCCGGATAGAAAAGGCGCGGGCTAATCGCGAGCGGATTCTGATTTATGGCGATTACGATGTGGATGGTACCACAGCCGTGTCGCTTGTATATTCCTTTCTAAGAAAACATTACGACCTGCTCGACACCTATATTCCTGACCGTTATAAGGAAGGCTATGGCATTTCACAGGCAGGAATTGACTACGCCCATGACAATGAGCAAACCCTAATAATTGCACTCGACTGTGGTATTAAGGCTACAAAACAGGTGGAGTACGCGCGCAGTAAGGGTATTGATTTCATCATTTGCGATCACCACCGGCCGGGTGCCATTATACCGGCTGCTTCTGCCGTGCTTGACCCCAAGCAGGCCACTTGCTCCTATCCCTACAAAGAGCTAAGCGGATGTGGGGTGGGTTTTAAACTGGTCCAGGCGATGTGTCAGAAGTGGGG
>CAZNMG010000096.1:0-4814 GCA_964574075.1 uncultured Owenweeksia sp. | reverse complement strand
GGGGGGCAGAGGTGGAAGACCTCAACGATTTCCTGGACTCAGTCCGCTATGACCTCGGACAGGCCTACCGGGAGTTGTATCGGGAGGGAAAAGATCTAACCGCGACCGCGGTTAAAAACCGCTACCTGGCCATTGACACGGATGAGATTATGGGATTGCTGGCCATGTTCGATTATCACCTGACCCGGGAAACCGGCCGGTTAGCAGATAGCACTCTTAAAAACTACAAGACCACCCATTTATACGTGAAGAAATATCTCAAAGCTTCCTTCCGGGCGAATGAGATTCCATTAGACCAGCTCAACTTTGCCTTCATAGATGGGTTCGAAGTTTTTCTTCGAAGATTCCCTACTCCGGAGGGCCAGCGACCATTGCGTAACAATGGTATTATGAAGCATATCGAGCGCTTGCAGAAAGTAGCGAACCTGGCGGTGAAGTTGAATTATATTTCTAAAGACCCTTTTAAGATGTACCAGCGGCACATGGAGAAGCCTAAGCAGGTTTACCTTACCTCTGAGGAGTTACAGGCCATCACCGAGGTACAATTTGAAAATGAAGGCCACCGGCTGGTGCGTGATCTGTTTGTGTTTGGTTGCTATACTGGGCTGGCCTATGTAGACCTCCAGGCCTTGCAACCGGAGGATATTGTAATAGGTCTGGACCGGATGTTATGGATTAGCAATGTCCGCAGGAAATCAGGACAGCCTTTTAAGGTACCGCTGTTGCCGTTGGCACATGAGCTATTTCTCAAGTACCAGGATGATCCTCGTAGTCTGAACCACAAAGCCTGCTTTCCTAAGTTTTCGGCACAGAAAATCAACTCATATCTAAAAGACGTGGCTGTTATAGCCAAAATACAAAAGAACCTCACCTACTATGTAGCACGCCATACTTTTGCCACCACTGTTACTCTTTCCAATGGGGTTCCTATCGAGTCTGTTTCAAAGATGCTTGGCCACACTAAACTGACCACTACTCAGATCTACGCCAGGGTAGTGGATGCCAAGTTAAGTTCGGATATGATGGTACTTAAAACTAAACTATCAAATTCTAACGGTGAAGTGCAAAAATGTGGTCCTGAAGATGACTCAGATCAGAGCCTTTCCTCCCAGGGTTAGGAAAAATTTTACTGTAATCCAATTTTCTGTAAGCATATCCTGTCATGGAAGGAGGTTTGCGCACGGATGAGTGTATAATATACTAACCACTCAAGCCGAAATGGAGATGAGGATATCAACAAATTGTACCGCTAACTCCTACAAAATGGTGAGTATTTCCGACAAAGTGATGAGTTAATTCTACAGAGTGTCCAATATATTATACATAGCCATATTTTTAGCTGACACTGTAAGCTTCCCCGAAAGTCGGCCATTTAAAAGTAGAATGCAACAAGCAGGTCGATGTTGGACAATTGGTAAATTTCTGTTAGTGTGTTTTCAATTTTGAAATCATTTCACTGGTAAGAGGTTCTGAGTAAATTCCATAACCATCTACAAGCAGGCCTTTTACATCATATTTATTCGAGGAAATGGCGTAAAGTATCGATCCGTCAGCGGGGTCTGATAGTCCTTCAAACCGAAAATATTTGTCAATCTGAAATTCGGAAGGAAAAATTTTTATTTGTCCGTTCCGGCAATTTACACAGTCAGTATTTAGGTTGAAATCCTCTGTATAGCCTTCGGTTTGCATTTTTTCAATTGTTCCTGATAACGTTGGGGCGATGTTATATTTTTCCATAGCTATATTGATTATTATAGTTATTGCTCTAATATTTCGGAGACAGCAAACTCTTCCATTCTGGTAATTAAGTTGTTTTCTATAGTATAAATTTGTACCCATTCCTGTTTAAGTTCCTTCCCTGACTTTTTCACCCGTTGATGTTCGTTTCCTAAAACCACCACCATATTATCCTGTACAATAAATTGCTTTGGCGTAAAATGAATGATTTCGGTATAGTTGATAATTCTAGTAAAGAATTTGCTTGCGCCTTCTTTGCCTTTGTATTCAACTTTAGGAATTACCTGTGTCCCGTGATAAATCCAAATGCTGTCGTTGGAAACAGTTTCCAATATTTTATCTACATTCCCTTCAGCAAATGCTGCAAACATTTTCTCCACAACAGTCTTTGATGCTTCATTCATGTTGGTTGTGATTTAAACGTTTCCATAACTATTGGACTCCCCGCCATCAATCGCAATGGTTTGTCCGCTTACATAGCCGTTGTCTTCGCTCAGAAGGAAGGCGACTAATTTGGCAACCTCGTGGGGCTGTCCCAAACGTTTGGTTGGATTGCGCTGTGCATATTCGGTTTCTGCCGCTTTTGGGTCAGCCGGATTAACTTGCTTAAATGCTTCGGCAACCATAGGTGTGAGTATCGCGCCAGGTGCAATGGCATTGGTGAGAATCCCGTCCCTGCCGTATTCCAGTGCAGCATTTTTTGTCATACCCGAAACCGCATGTTTACTTGCCACATAAGGCATTTGGTTCAGAACTCCACGAATTCCGCCCACGGATGCAACGTTAACAATACGACCGAACTTCTGCTTTTGCATCACGGGAATTACATAACGCAACCCGTAGTAAACCCCCATCAGGTTGATATCAATCACCTTTTTGAAAATATTCACATCGTATTCGGTGATGCTTGCCTGTTTTCCTTCTATACCTGCGTTATTGTACAGCCCATCAATTCTCCCAAAAGCTTTTACTGCTTCATCCACATAGTTTTTTACCGCATCCTCGTGTGAAACATCAGCTACAAGGGTAATGATTTTCACATAGGAGAATTTTTTATTCAGATCCGCTTTAGCATCTGCCAACCCTTTTTCGTTGTAGTCTACCAATATAAGGTTGGC
The DNA here is from genome assembly GCA_964574075.1 of uncultured Owenweeksia sp. Taxonomy (GTDB): domain Bacteria; phylum Bacteroidota; class Bacteroidia; order Flavobacteriales; family Schleiferiaceae; genus Owenweeksia. The sequence goes on along the minus strand of CAZNMG010000096.1, from coordinate 1,959 downwards.
TCCTTTTGCTGCCAGTTCTTCTGCTGCTGCATATCCAAGTCCCATTCCGGCACCTGTGATGATGATGGTTTTATTTTTCATTATTTTCGTGTTACGATTGCTTTTTAAAATGATTCTTATTCTACACGTGCAATTGCGGGGTCTGGTTGTTCTCCTAAAAACTCCACCCATTCCTTTTTGATGCACGGATAATTTTTTGCGGCTTCCACCAAACTCATAAATGCGACAAGGTTTGCTTCAAAGCGCTTTGCCAAAGTTTCATCAGCAATTTTCCCTTCGGGGGTAAAGGTCTTATGGGCTGTGGCCAATGAGAACATGGCCGAAAAAACATTTGAACCTAACTTTTCCAAAGGCACCCTCAATGACCAAAGCCCGTGATTGCCCCCGCCCATTGAGGGAGATGCAGACATCAATAAGGAATGGCGTTCATTGAGCGGCTGAGGGCGAAACCGCGAAACCCAGTCAATCATGTTTTTTAAAAGGCCCGGCATAGAGCCGTTATATTCGGGGGAGCAAATGATAAAAGCATCATTGGCCAAAAGGCGCTTACGGAACTCTATGGCGCCCGGTGGATGAAAGTCATTTGCTTCCAGGTCCTGGTTGAAAGATGGGCAGTCAAATTCACTCATCATGGCAAAATCTGCCTGGGCCCCCTGGCTTTCAATCGTTTTCAGGGCCAATCTGGCCAAGGTGGTGTTAAGTGAATTTTCGCGCAGGGAAGCCGAAAAGACAAGAATCTTTAATGGCTTCTGTTTTTTTAATTGGTTCATAAGGTTGGTTTACCAGACAATTTTACATTTATTAAGCCCCTGCTAAACGTTGGATGCTATTCAATGAACATCAAAAGAACTCTTTGGTTGAGAAGGGGCTGTGACCAATCATTACGAAACTTGAATATCAGGTATCATTGTCATCAGTATTTATAGCCTTAAGCTTTGGCAACTGAAGCCTGTATCTCTCGGCAACCACTCTGCTGGCAATTACCACCAATACCGCTATTATTTCATAAAAATTCTCCAGGGCCGGGAACCGGATGCAAATAAAAAACGCCACCCCACCGAGCAAACTCGTTACTGCATAGAGATCTTTTTTAAAAATCAGAGGCACTTCGTTTATCAGCATATCGCGTATTACACCGCCCACAGAACCAGAGATCATTCCCATCATAATGCACAACCAGATGGGCATCCCCATTTCCAAGCTTAGGTCAATGCCTGAAACGGTAAAAAAACCCAGGCCTATGGCGTCAAAGATGGAAAGGGTTTTGCCCAGGCGGAAAAGTTTCCTTTGGAATAACAGAACCGTTACCAGGGCGGCCCCTGTCACTACCAGGTAATGTGCATTTTCCATCCAAAAAGGGGTAACCCCCAACAAAAGATCCCTGGTGGTGCCGCCCCCGATAGCCGTTACCAGGCCCACCACGTAGGCGCCAAACCAATCAAAGTTTTTGCTGGAAGCTAAGCGTATGCCGCTGATGGCAAAGGCAAAGGTTCCAACCAGGTCTAAAACATCTGTGAATGTCAGAATATTCCAATATTCCATTTTTTCAGTTTAAGCTCAGTTCCTGCTTATTTCTCATGTACACAGTAATAAAACTTGCTGAGAACTGCGGGCACTTAAGTTTTTGTTTTCCATATGCCGGTTATTATAACCGGATGAAGTCAGCCTTTTTTCCATGTGGTCTTATATGAGTAGGAGTGTCGATGTCTTTCTCAGGGTATTATTCTTGAGAAACAGGAAGCGGAAAGAAAACAGGCCTAACTTTGCAATAGGCTAAAGTTATGTACAACCAGCTTCATAAATACATATCGTCCAAGGTTTCTATCAGTGAGGAGGAGTTCGAAATAGTGAAGGAAGTCTTTACTCCAAAAAAGTTAAGAAAGCGCCAGTACCTCCTGCAGGAGGGGCAAATTTGCCGCTACGTGGCATTTGTTACCAAAGGTATTCTCCGGCAGTACC
>CAZNMG010000095.1:0-3449 GCA_964574075.1 uncultured Owenweeksia sp. | reverse complement strand
CGTGAAGCAAGCCCCACCCGTAATTCCATTCTTGAATTTACCCGCGAACATCCGGACAGAATGCTTAAGGAAGTGCGCAAACTGGTGATGCCCGGGCATCACGAGGTACAGGCCAAGGATGTGGACCTGAAACGGCTTGGGGCCATGCTTTGGCTGGCGCAGGAAAAAGAGCCGAAGGACTTTGAGGAACTGATCCTGCTCCAGGGCCTAGGCCCGAGCACCTTGCAATCCCTCACATTGGTCAGTGAAGTAATTTACGGCACCCCCTCCCGGTTTAGCGATCCTGCCCGTTTTGCCTTTGCGCATGGAGGTAAGGATGGTCACCCATTTCCTGTACCACTAAAAACCTATGATGAAACCCTGGGCGTATTAAAGAATGCCGTAAACCGTGCCCGCCTGGGCAATAGCGATAAACAAAAGGCCATTGAAAGCCTTGGAAAAATTTCGCGCCAGGCGGAGAAGAGCTTTATTCCCAATCAAAATCTGGAGGAAGTGATTGCCCGTGAGCGGCAAAATTCGTGGAAGTACGGAGGTCAAACAGTGTTTGGGCCTGCCAAAAAACCCGTAAAATCCAAACCTTCCAAAGGAGATCAGCTCCGGTTGTTCTGATCACCGAAGAGTTTTCTACAAGTGACGGTATTGGGAGGTAATATTGGATTCGAAGCGAACGATGGAGCCGCTGATTTCTACAAGAGCGCGATGTTGGGGGCGGTTCTCAAAGTGAGCGTAAGCCTTGGCCACATCCAGTAATTCGATGCGCCACTCCCAGTCCTCTTTTTTTGCATACTTAATGAGAAGCTGCCGCTCCCGTTGCCAATGTTGGGTTACTCCCTGCCGCATCAATTTTACGCGGATGTAGGTGTTTACAACGGCCCGCAATAATACTTTGCACTCCTCCAGACCTTCGCGTGAGGTTATGGTAATAATCCCCGGAACTACAATAGTGGGATAGCGGCTGCCCTCCTTTTCCTCGAGTTCCCAATCGGAAATGGAGAGTTTATCGGAATAATAGGGGGACGCTTTACTTATCATATACCGGGGAAATTACTTCACTTTTACCCTCACAAACTACAGGATGGGTCAAAAGTTTTGCTCCAAAACCCCAACCCTTAAAAGCTCAGGTTTTTAAAATCTTCTCCAGGATTTTCAGGGTGATCCAGTAAGTGGGTTTTACCCCTTCGGTACCGAGGCTGCCCGAAGAAAGGGTACTCCCGGTAACCAATGGATTATCAGATGCGTAGTAGGCATAGCGCACTTTTACATCACTGCTGATACTATGCCGTATACGCGCTGCACTTTGGATGGCTTTCTGGTAGTGAGCTCCTTCCATTTCTATACCCACAGCGTTCCAGGTAGAAGTAAGAAAATGATGCAATACATCGCGGTTTTGCAGGGAAGTTCCCAGTACAGTTACCATAGTACCCACACAGGTCGGCAGCCCACTTTCCTCAAAATCAGCCAGGGTAATGTCGTTTTCGAGGGGATAATTGTCCCCGGTACCTTCAAATACATGAGCAGTGGGCAACATTATATCACCTTTCTTACCATTTAATATACCTGCCTTACCCATTATGGAAATAGACTTTACAGGAAGCTTGTACAACTTCTCCAGTACTTCGTAAGGTTTAAGAAGCTCATCCATACACTCATACGCCTGCTCCCCGAAGGCGTAATCCATCACTAAAAGTATGGGCTTTTTGTCTTCATCGTCTTTAATGTTACCATTTAAATGAGATATATCAACCTTTTCAAGATCAATGATTTGCACCCTGAGATTTGTGCCACTGTTGTCGGCCAGTTCGTGCATTCCATTTTCAAGGGCAAAGTCACGCACGCGCCTTGAAGCCTCGCTGCTTTTATTGGTTAATGAGGCGAGATCGTGTAACGTCTCAAAATGCTCATCAACCAGGGCTGCAAATCCATACAGCGTATTGATAACGCTGTGCATATTGGCGCTTATGATATGTAGCTCGCGCTCCATCCAGTTGTTGTCGTAAAGAAATTCCTTGATATTGTTTGCCCACTTCTCCCCATAAACATGGTGACCTATTACATCGCGTAACTTAGCCGAGAAAGTAATCTCTCTTTTTTTGCCTTCCAGTTCATCTTCAATGGCAACCTGGCCCATCCAGAATACCAGGTGGTAGAGGTTATTACAGCCTTCACTGGCAGCAAACTTCTCTACTGCCACCCTGGTTTCAGCTACGGTGCGGCCCAATACATTGCTTAAATAAACCAGTGCTTTCTTTTCATCAACCTCTTCAGATTCCGCACGTACCACTTGTTCGAGCCGCTTCCAATTATCGGAGACCTCCCCTTTTTGATCAAGGCTTTTGCTTTTTATTTTTTCAGCTTCTACAAACAGAAAGGTGAGGTGGGTAAGAATGTCATAGATATCGCTCCGCCCGCGGCTCATCTCCACATACATACGGTTTTCGTCAATGCGAAAGCAATTTCTCCTTCGCTTCAGCGGAATGATCACATCATGGCCCGCATCCGCCAATCCCTCACGCGCAGTAAGCTGGATAAAGCGGCACTCCTCAATCCCCTGGGGCAAGCGTTCTGCCACATACAATAATCCGTTCAATTCCACTTTTTCGGGGTCATTGATGGAGCCATAAATTTCCGGATTAAGACTGCGCAGTGCCTCCGTAAGGGATTCTCCGCTAACACCCGTGGGTTTGTACCGCCCGCGGATAATCAATTGGCGCATGGTGATGTAAAGTCTTTCTATGGCAGCGCGTGATTCCCGCGACCGTTTTTTGGAGTAGATCATACATTAATATTGAGGAAAAGAATGGCTTCTTCCAGGCGATAAAGTAACTAAATCGCATTGAATTGGAATTGGGTTGAAGCAGAAACTACTATACAGCAGAGGAGAAACCATAGCTTCATCTAAATTCTTACTTGTTTAAAGGAAATTTTTAGGACCGGCTCCAACGCCATTTGCTCCGAAAGTGCATGGGGCAAAGGTTTGGTAAATTAAGACCTCAAAATATTACCACATTCGCTCTTTGAAATTATTTTTGGATAATACCGAAACAGGGCTATTCCAAACCTTATCACCCTTTCCTTGCAATGACAAACAGGTAATCCCCCTCCTCATTTTCATAGGATGCAATTACGGATTTTACCTGGCCACTGCTAACATCCTCGTGCAGTTGCTCCAGTCCCCGGGCTACTTCCACCTGGTTGGCCAAAGCCGCAAAAGATGATATCCCCGATCTTACCTCAGGTTTAAGATAAATTTCAGGATGGTGCTTGCCGCTTGCCAGGAAAAGATCCGCCAGGTCGGGCTTTACAAAATATTTTTCCGTGCCTGAAATGATGAAGCCTGCTTCAGCCATTGCTGTGTGGATATCTTCGAGAGAGGGCATTTGTTCAGTAGAGCTCTTCAGCATTTGTGGAAAGTAATGGTTGAGCCAATAACCCTTCATTTGCTCTGGTGT
>CAZNMG010000094.1:0-2802 GCA_964574075.1 uncultured Owenweeksia sp. | reverse complement strand
GCGCGGCAATTTTTCTATATCGCACCAGTACACCCTGTCGGCAAATGAGGAAGCCCCCGGGGCAAAGTCACCCATCTTTACCAAAGCAAAATAAGCAATGGTTATAACCCGCGCCTGCGGATTCTGGCGGTAGGACTGCAGCCACTCCAGATCTTTTATGTCCTTAACCCTATCCGGGTCACCAAAGGCCTGGAACTGTTTTAAAAAAATACCTTCCAGATCTGTAAGTTCCTTCAATACCCGGCTCGCGGCTTCATCCAGGCTTTCCTCATCGGTGATAAGATCTCCCGGAAGGGCCTGCTGCTTTTTGTCCACACTGGGCATCTTCTGCTCCATGAGCAACACATTGAGCCTGTCATTATCAAAACCAAACACCACACAATCTACAGAGACGTTAGGATTCAGAGCTTTCATATCAGTTGTTTCAATTTCTTCTAAAAGGGTAATCAAAGATATCTATTTATCAGCTAAGTGTACTATATACACTATAATGGAATCTATTTTGTCTTAGAGCTCTTTCAGATTCTCCTTACTAATTATTAGGTTGCACAAATATTACTGAAAATAAGGGGCCGGTCCTGAATTTTACAGCAATTGAATTCAATTCTTAGTGTTACTTTTACACTAAGTTTGGTTTTAGACATAAATTCCATGGAAAAGGCAATTCACAACATAGCAGTTCTCACCTCGGGAGGCGACTCCCCGGGCATGAATGCGGCTATACGTGCGGTGGTGCGTGCCAGTACTTTTTACAACAAAAGGGTCTTTGGTATTTACGAAGGTTTTCAGGGGCTCATTGAAGGACAGATCGAGGAGCTGAATGCCCGCTCCGTAAAGAATATCCTCAGCCGAGGTGGCACAATTTTAAAATCATCGCGCAGCGAAGAGTTCAAAACTCCCGAAGGACGCAAAAAAGCATTTGACAACCTCAGGCATCATGAAATTGACGCCCTTGTACTTATTGGAGGCAACGGCACTTTTGCAGGCGGGCGCGTCTTTTCCGAAGAGTATGGCATTCCTTCCATCGGTGTTCCCGGTACCATTGATAATGACCTTTACGGAACCGATTTCACCCTCGGATTTGATTCAGCAACCAACACGGTGGTAGAATGTATCGATAAACTCAGGGATACCGCTGAGTCACACAACCGCCTCTTTTTTGTGGAAGTAATGGGTCGCGATAGTGGCTTTATCGCCTTGCGTTCAGCCCTCGCCTCGGGCGCTCTCGATGTAGTGCTACCCGAGGAAAATGCTCCCCTTGAAGATCTTTTCCGTGAACTCGAAAAAGGGGAGGCAAATCGCAAAACCAATAAACTGGTTATTGTTTCGGAAGGTAACAAGCTGGGCGATACCATGTGGATAGCTGAGAAGGTAAGGCAAAAATACCCCTATCTCGAATCGAAGGTCACCATCCTTGGCCACCTCCAGCGTGGCGGGGCCCCTTCCTGTTTTGACCGGGTACTGGCGAGCCAGCTGGGCGTGGCAGCAGTTGAAAGGCTACTCAAGGGTAAGACCGATATTATGGTTGGCCTTGAGAACAATAAAATTACCGAGACCTTGTATGAAAACGCTATTACCGTAAAGTCTTCTATAGACCCGGAATTGTTGCGACTGAGCAAAATTTTATCGACCTAACTCCGATTAAAAAACATGATGAATATAGCAATCAACGGATTTGGCAGGATCGGAAGGTTAACCCTGAGACACCTTTTAAAAAATAAGGAATTGCAGGTGGTAGCCATTAATGATCTTGCAGATACGGCAACCCTGGCCCACCTGATGAAGTACGACTCTGTACATGGCCAATACCACCAAAGTATTTCTTCGGATAAGGAAAGCATCACCATTGGGGGAAAAAGGATCAGGGTTTGCTCCGAAAAGGATCCTTCCAAACTGCCGTGGAAAGAGCTGAAGGTAGACCTGGTGCTAGAATGTACAGGCATTTTCCGTACCCGCGAAAAAATGGACCTTCATATTAAGGCAGGTGCCCGAAAGGTACTTTTAAGCGCCCCCGCATCGGGTGATGTCAAAACTATAGTACTGGGCGTGAATGATAAAAATATGTCGGCAGAAGATGTTTTTCTCAGCAATGCCTCCTGCACCACCAACTGCCTGGCTCCCCTCGCAAAGGTGCTGCACGACAATTTTGGGATCGTAAAAGGATTTATGACCACCACACATGCCTATACCGCTGATCAGAATTTGCAGGACGCTCCGCATAAAGACCTGCGCAGGGCCAGGGCCGCTGCCTTAAGTATTATACCCACTTCTACCGGGGCGGCCAAAACCCTCGGACTTGTAATGCCTGAACTCGATGGCAAACTTGACGGCTTTGCCTTGCGGGTACCAACACCGGCCGGGTCAGTTACCGATCTTTCGGTGGAACTGGAACGGGAGGCAAGCATTGAACAAATCAATTCGGCAATGCGCAAAGCAGCTGAGGGCAATCTTAAGGGAGTTATGCAGTACACAGAGGAACCGCTGGTTTCATCTGATATAATTGGCAACCCCCACAGCTGCATTTTTGATAGTGAACTCACGAATGCAAATGGAAATATGGTAAAGGTGGTAGGCTGGTATGATAATGAAACCGGATATGCCGCACGCCTGGCAGATGTTGCCTTTAAATTCGGACAGCTTTCTTAATTATGCTAACCCAAATCCCATATGACGTATGATATTTATTGCTGAAAGTGGTTCCACTAAAACCGATGCGGTTTTTCTATCCGATGAGGGTCAGGAGGTTCTGCGGCTTACATTTATGGGGTTTAACCCCTACTTCCACAGTGCAGAGGTGATCCA
>CAZNMG010000093.1:0-2651 GCA_964574075.1 uncultured Owenweeksia sp. | reverse complement strand
GTGGATCAATCCGATATTTTCATTTTGGAGCCTGGCAAAAGCATCTACATAATGCTGGCCGGTTTCTTCCGGAATCATTGACGCGGTGGTAATTACTTCAATGCGATTGGTAATGCCGGGAAGTGCTTCCAGCATCCGTTTTAAAATGCCGGCTTCCAAAAATTTATCACTGAGCTTTTCCGAGTTTTCAAGTTCCGGGCCAGTACCTCTATCGACCGCTCCGCCAATTGCGATCAAAATACCTTTTGGTTTGTTCATAGTTGTTGTTGAAGATAGCCTTAATCGGCTAACTTTGAGGATACTCTTTACGGAGGACAAAGTTAGCAATTGATTCTTCCAAACACATTCCCGCTAACTTATTCTTTCCAATGACTGGTTACAACAACGGCCGGAATTTATTCGGCTTTTGTTCTTAAATAGAAATTCTATGGAGATACTCGAGATTAAGGTACTCAAAGGCCCCAATTATTGGTCAAACAGAAGGCATAAGCTCATCGTGATGAAACTCGATCTGCTGGAAATGGAGGAGCGGCCTTCCGATAAGGTAGACGGCTTTTCGGAAAGAATTGAAAAATTGCTGCCGACTCTGCAAGAGCATCACTGTTCCGAGGGTCACGAAGGTGGTTTTTTCGAACGTGTGAAAGACGGTACCTGGATGGGTCATATTGTGGAGCATGTGGCCCTCGAAATTCAAACGCTGGCCGGCATGGACTGTGGCTTTGGCCGAACGCGCGGAGTGGGCGATGTAGGTGTGTACAATGTGGTTTTCAACTACACACAGGAAGAAGCAGGAGTGTATGCTGCCCGGGCAGCCGTACGAATTGTAGAGGCATTGATTTCAGGAGAGAATTATAGTCTCGAAGATGACATTCAGAAATTGAGAGAGCTAAGGGAAGAGTATAAACTAGGGCCCTCCACCCAGTCTATTGTTGACGAAGCTGCCAAAAGAGGGATCCCCTATATGCGCCTCAACCGGGCTTCCCTGGTTCAGCTGGGATATGGCGTTCATCAAAAGCGAATTATTGCCACTATGACCAGCCAGACCAGCGGCCTTGGGGTGGATCTCGCAGGCGACAAGGAAGACACTAAATTTTTGCTCCACAAGGCCGGAGTTCCTGTTCCGCATGGAGGGATTTGCACCGATGAGGAAGAACTAAAAAGTGTGCTGTATTCCGTGGGTTATCCTTGCGTGATCAAACCCATTGATGGCAACCATGGAAAAGGAGCCACCACTAATATTGAAAATGAAGCAGATGCGATAAGAGCTTTTAAGCTGGCACAGAAGTATTCAGGGCGGGTAATTGTGGAGCGCTGGATTAAAGGTCATGACTTCCGGCTTTTGGTGATCAATCACAAGCTTGTTGCTGCGGCAAAACGCACTCCCGCACATATTGTAGGAGACGGGAAATCCACCATTCAACAACTTATTGATGCGGTAAATGCCGATCCGAGAAGAGGCTTTGGTCATGAAAACATGCTCACCGAGATTACGGTAGACAAGATGACCCGGCATATTCTGGCTACTAAAAAACTCAAGCTGACTTCAGTTCTACCGAAAAAAGAAACTCTCTATCTAAAGACCACAGCTAACCTCAGCACCGGAGGAACCGCTACCGATGTAACAGATTCTGTACATCCCGATAATGTGTTTATGGCGGAGCGGATTTCGCGGATCATCGGACTCGACATCTGCGGCATCGATATTATGGCTTCAAACCTCCAGTCTCCGATAGCAACCAATGGCGGTTCAGTGATTGAAGTGAACGCGGCCCCGGGTTTCAGGATGCACCTGGATCCTACAATCGGGCTCCCCCGAAATGTAGCCGAACCCGTTATTGATATGCTTTATCCGCCTGGCCACGAAGCTACTATTCCCATTGTAGCCGTTACCGGTACCAACGGCAAAACCACCACTACACGACTTATTGCCCACATCATGAAAAGTGCGGGATACCAGGTGGGTTTCACTACCTCCGATGGGATTTACGTACAGAACACTGTTCTGGAGGTGGGTGATTGTACAGGTCCCAAAAGCGCACGGTTTATTCTTAGCGATCCGACAGTGAATTTTGCCGTGCTCGAAACTGCACGGGGCGGCATACTGCGCGAAGGTCTGGGCTTTAGTCAATGCGATATCGGAATTGTGACAAACATTACTTCGGATCATCTGGGGATGAAAGGCATTCATTCGCTGGAACAGCTGGCGCTGGTGAAATCTGTGGTGGTGGAGAATGTCGCCCCGTCAGGATATTCCATTCTGAATGCAGATGACCCGCTGATTGTGGGAATGAAGAAAGACCTCAAGTCAAATATCGCCTACTTCAGCATGGATGAAAACAACGCTATTGTTTCGGAACATTGCAAAGCTGGTGGCATAGCCGCGATTTATGAAAATGGATTTATCACCATCAATAAGGGGGGCTGGAAAATAAGGGTTGAGAAAGTGGCAAATATACCCCTCACCTTTTCCGGCCGGGCAGTTTTTATGATCCAGAATGTGCTGCCTGCCACGCTGGCCGCATTTCTCCGAAATGTTCATCTGGAAGATCTGCGGCTGGCCCTTCAAACATTCACACCTTCTCCTGCACAAACCCCGGGTCGGATGAATATTTTCAAATTCAAGGATTTTGAGGTAATGCTCGACTATGCCC
>CAZNMG010000092.1:0-6683 GCA_964574075.1 uncultured Owenweeksia sp. | reverse complement strand
CCACAACTGGAGAGATTCCCAAAATCTCCACCGCAGTAGTCTTACCCCTGAGGAGCACACTGCCCAATGATTCCGATACAAAAGTGCCATTGGATTTTATCTCTTCATGAAACTTCCGCGAAATGAGAAGTTGTTGCCCGTATTCATTGCACACGCTTTGAATTCGCGCTGTCGTGTTGAGGGTATCACCATGGTAAGCGAGGTCGCGCTTTACCTCCCCGATTTCAACCACTATTACAGGGCCTGAGTGCAGGCCTGCCTTAAATTCAGGTACAAAACCATAGGTGTTGGTATAATAGTTCTTACGCATAAGAAACCGGTTTTGCACCGCAAAAAAGAAATCGATGGGAGCAGAGGTGTTGCCACTTGGCCAGCTCAGCACGATTTCATCACCCACATACTGGTACACTTCTGCACGGTAGCGCGTAGTCACTTCATTGATATCCAAAAAGCAGTCGCGGATGAGTTTGCTGTAGCGGAGATGACCCAGTTGCTCGGCATGGGTGGTGGAAGAGCGCAGGTCCATAAACATAAAAATCCGATGCTCTTCCTTTGGGTTTCGGTAGCGCCCTATAAGCAGGGGCAGCAAAATGCCGGGCCCGAATTTTTTATTCATCTGGGTAATGAAGCTGATCACAAAGGTGGACATGAAGGTGAAGAGTAGCACCACCAGGTAATAATAGCGCCAGGCCTCTTCATTTATGTCGGGTATCTCATCCCCAAATAAGTAGTTGAAGATAAAGGCTTCCCACACCACAAAACGCGTAAAGGCTACAATGACCAGTAAAATAACGTAGTACAGCAATCCCTGTAAGATCACTACCAGCCCCATGGGTTTGGATCGAAAAAACGGGCTGTTTATAAAACGGTCAAAAGCGCCCAGGGCAAAACCAAAAAGGGTGCCTGCCGCGACAGACCAGAGGGCAAAAGGCAGAAAGGTGATCTTGTCTTCAATAAAATAGATCTGCCCCAGCGCCTTACTGCTGAGAAAGACCATCGCTGAAAGAAAAAGATAAGCCAGTATCCAAAAGTTGATTTGGGTGAGAATATGGGTAAGCCAGGGGTAGCGGAAAGAAAACCTCCTTGCCCAATCGGTATATCCCAAAGGCTTTTCCATAAATCTAATGCGAGGGTGCTGACAAATTTACGTGCTTTCGCTATTCATGGATAAGGGGCTTCACAAAAATGAAAAGACTGTAAATGGAAAGCCCCGGAGGAATTAATCTGCCAGGCTTTTAAGGAAATTTGTTAATCAGATCAACGCTGGTGAGGTAGGGGTAATATCGAGGCTCTCCATCTTTTCTAAAAAGTAGTTGAGGAAAACGAAGTCGCTTCACTTTTCGTAAGAACCGGGTGTAATTCACTCCCGGAGTAGGGTTTGATATTTCGGCTTTGAAGACCGAGCCATCTGCCAGGATATATAAACTCACATACATTCTGTCATAGACGGAGTTAGTGTTGAGCCCAAGGTGATCATAAACGGCTTGCACCACTTCACTATATAATTTATCACGCTCCTCCCAACTGGAAGGTTGATTCAGCGCGTGGCTCATATGGAGGAACTCAACCTTTTGGGTAGTGTCTTCAGGCAAAGGCAGGGTTTGGGAATTTACTCCGGAGTTATGGTTCTCAATGCATTGCTTCTTTTGCTCCCTCTTCAATTTGTAGAACCCTACCACCTGGGTTTTTTCAAAACTACTCTGGTGTGTCATGCACCTGAAAAAAGCCAACTCTAATGTATCTCTTACATTTTTGAAGTACCCGGTTTCCAGATATTGATAGCCATACCCCATGTTGGTGGAACAACTGCTTCCGCGGTCAACAGTTATCTTCAGGATTTTACCCTCCAGCCTGCTGTCATCAGTATTGAGCACGCGCGCGTAAACTGTCTTGTCAGTTTGTTGGAGTAAAAAAGCTTCTTCCTCCGACAAGGGAGCCTGGCCTTCTTTCAGTGGGATTCGCCCACCCTCTTTTGTGAGTAGAAAATCCCCCTGGTAAATGCTTAGTACCTCCATCGTCATAAGGGTAGACAATGCCAGGTTGCATTTATGGGGAGGGTTGCAAAGACAGGCATGGAGATCTGAGACTAATAAAATGAAAACAAGTACCAGGTATTTTCGGTAAGACTTCAGCCGGACTGGTCTAAACATGCTGGTCGATAAGAATAGCATTGCCGTCAGGATCCTTAAGGGTGATATAGGCGGGTCCGGTAGTAGATTTATCCGCCTCTATGTCCAATGGCACCTTTTGTTCCTGCAGCGATTTCTGAATCTCACGTACATCGTCAAAGGGCTCTACTTTTTGAGCCTGCTCATCCCAACCCGGATTGAAGGTGAGGATATTGCCTTCAAACATGCCTTCAAAAAGCCCGATCAGGGCATTGCCATTTTTCATGATGAGATACTTCTGCTCCAACTGACCGCCAATACGGGTAAAGCCAAGTTTTTCATAAAATAGTTTAGAAGCCTTTAGGTTTTTTACATTCAGGCTAATGGAAAACGCACCTAATTTCATAATTCATAATTCTGATGGAATTGTAAAGCTAACAGAATATTCCGGAGCTAAGAACTGAGACTTTCCAGCGCCTTTTCCATGTCAATGGCTTTCCCCAGAACTCCTTTAAAAAGATCGCCTTTTTTGTGCAGCCGGTCTGGCATGGTGTGAATATTGAAGTCATTCTTATCGGGATAGGAGGCGACTTCATCCCACGTAAGTGGAGCCGAAGCGGTAGCACCTGGCTTTGGCCGAAGACAGTAAGGTGCGGCAAGAGTTTGCCCTCTTCGGTTTTGTAAAAAATCAAGATAGAGCCTGCCTTGACGCTTTTTGATGCTACGCTCCAGGGTAGTGAGCTCCGGCAGTTTCTGGTGAACGTAATGGCAAAGCAGTTTGGTGAAATCACGGGCTTCATCATAATCATACTCTGCGCCTAGTGGTAAATAAATATGCAGACCGCTTGATCCGGAGGTTTTACAGTAGCCTTCGATGCCCGCCATATCCAGCACTTCCTTAGTGGCCAATGCCACCTCCACCACCTCCTCAAAAGTGTTCTTTTCCGAAGGGTCGAGGTCGATCACGGCATAATCGGGAAAGTCAATGGAGTCTTTCCGCGAATTCCATGGGTTGATCTCAATGCAGCCCAGCTGGGCCAGGTAGAGCAGGGTAGGCTCATCCTGGCAAAGCAGGTATTCGATCTCCTTATCTGATGATTCTGAATATATTTTCAGCGTTTGCACCCAATGCGGCATAATCTCGCCCGTATCCCTATGATAAAAGCTTTGGCCGCTGATGCCGTTGGGGTGGCGGTGAAGGTTTTCCGGCCGGTCCTTAAGGTAGGGAAGCATCACATCGGCCATCTTCAGGTAATAATCAATGAGGTCGTATTTGCGAAGGCCTTCCTCCGGCCAGAATACTTTTTCGAGATTTGAAAACGGCACTTTTACACCACTTACCTCCACCACTTCTGAACCTGAGGATGCGGATGATTTTTTGGAGGGTGCCGCTGAAGCCTTGGCCAGCTTTTTTTTTGGTTTTTTAATCCTGATCTGGGGAGCGGTTTTATCATCCCGCAACCCTTTGAAAACCGGGTGGCGAAGCGAGCCACTTTTAGTTTGTTCCGAATACTTCACTTCAGCGATCAATTCGGGCTTTAGCCAAAAAGGCCTTCTGCCCTTTAGGTTTACCTTCTCGGAAAATGGATTTTCATCCATCTGCAGGGGCTTCATCTTTTCAAAGAGTTCCTTGCGCGAAGCCTCATTAAAACCTGAGCCGCAATTGCCAATGTAAACCAGCTCATCATCCTTATAGCTGCCGAGGATCAGTGAGCGAAAATGACTTTGCTTGTCACTTTTTGTAAAGCCGCAGATCAGGGCTTCCATACTTTCCACGGCTTTTATTTTTAGCCAGTTTTCGGTACGGTAGCCGGGGCTGTAGGTCGAATCCTTATTCTTGGCGATGATGCCCTCCAGTCCCTGCTCCACGGCTTCCTCAAAAAATTGTATTCCGTCTTCTTCCACATGCTCGCAGTAATAAACCCCGGGGATATTTTCAATCACGTCCGGCAAAAAACTTTTACGGTCCGTGAGCGGGAGGTGCATAAGGCTGTGGCCATTGAGAAACAGCAAATCAAAAACGTAGTAGCGCAGTTCGCCCGATTGGTCGGAACTGTAGTTTTGAAGACCCTGGAAATTTGGCATCCCGCTGTCCCCGAAAACCACAATCTCTCCATCGAGAATGGCATCGTGAGGCACATCTTCAAGAGCCTTCGCAATGGCTTCAAATTTATTGTTGAAGGTGATGCCATTACGGGAGTACAGGTGCAC
This sequence comes from uncultured Owenweeksia sp., assembly GCA_964574075.1. GTDB lineage: Bacteria > Bacteroidota > Bacteroidia > Flavobacteriales > Schleiferiaceae > Owenweeksia. Next base: position 2,364 of record CAZNMG010000092.1, on the reverse strand, counting down.
GGAGCCATTTTCAATATTGGCAAGTGCACGGTAGCCATCCCATTTTATTTCATAAATCCAGCCCGGCTTCTCAGGCACTTCCTCAGTGGGAGTGGCCAGCATAGGCTTTATCATATCATGGAGATCTATTACCCGTGCGTCTGGCTGCTCTTTCTCCTCAGGCTCATCATCGTCCTCGTGTTCCACCAGGTCTTCGGCATCATAATCCAGATCAGTTGAAAAATCATCTGTCTTCTTGATCAGCAGCCACTGGTTTTTCTGCTCTCCGCGGTTTGTTTTTACGAGGGCAAATTCCCCCTTGAGCTTCCGTCCCTCAAATAAAATTTTAAGAGAACCCTTGCGCCAGGCCTTCTCCAGGTCAGTCTTTTCCGAGGCAGCGGTATAGGTGCCATGGTCCCATATGCGCATTTTACCGGCCCCGTAATTACCTTTCGGGATGGTGCCTTCAAAGATGAGATACTTCACAGGGTGATCTTCGGTTTCAATGGCGAGACGCTTATCCGAAGGATTGAGCGATGGACCTTTGGGAACCGCCCAGCTTTTTAACACGCCATTCATCTCCAGGCGCAGATCATAGTGCAGGCGGGAGGCCTGATGACGCTGCACCACAAAACGCAGCCCCTCCCCGGACTTTTCATGCACACCTTCAGGTTCCGTGGTTTTCTTGAAATCGCGTTTCTTGCGGTATTCGTCCAGGGCCATCAGGAAGCTTTACTTTTCTTTTTTGTTTTAAGACTGGCTTTCAGTTTTTCCATCAGGTCGGAAGCAGGAGTGGCCTCCGCTTCAAATTTTTTGACCTTGGCCTTTTTACCCGTTTTCTTGGAATTGATGATCTTCAGCAACTGGTCGTTGTAGACATCCTTGTATTTTTCAATATTGAATTTTTCTGTGTACTGATCAATTAACGAAAGCGCCATGTCCCGTTCCTTTTTTGAAACCTTCGCGTCCGGAAGGTTGAGATCGGCAGGGTTGCGGACTTCATCTGCAAAGCGGATTACGTGCAGTACAATCACATCTTTATAAACCCCTACCAGGCTGAGGTTTTCCTTTTGCCGCATTACAAAGGTCGCCACCCCCAGTTTACCGGTTTTCTTCAGCGCATCGCGCAGCAGGTTGTATGACTTGCCCGCATCTTTCTGGGGCTCCAGATAGTAGGGTTTTTTAAAAAGCATATCCGCCACTTCCTTTTCCTCTACAAACTCCTCGATTTCTATGAGCCGGCTTTTCTTGGCGTTCGCCTGTTCAAAATCCTCCTCGGCAAGCACGATGTAGCTGTCGTCCTTCAGGTAGCCTTTTACAATGTCTTTCCACTCCACCTCCTTTCCCGTTTTTTCATTCACCCGCTTGTAGCGGATGCGGGCGTTATCATGGCTGTCGAGCATATCAAGCTCAATCTTGCGCTCCTCGGTGGCCGAATACATTTTTACAGGAATGGTAACCAGTCCAAAACTGAGGGAGCCGTTCCATATAGATCGCATAGCGGTTGCTTTTGGTGGAGAAGTTAAACTACTGCCGGCTGGCTTTTGTTTCCGCATTTTACTGAACATCAGGCCGGGAGCACCCGTTTCAAAAGGCGCGGAAAAATGTTTCAAAAAAATTAAGAAAAATGGCAAAGGATCATGGGAAACAGATTAAGGATGATGAGCAATATGAAGCCCTGCGCAAAGAAGGCGCCAGCAAGGAAAAGGCTGCGCGCATAGCCAATAGCGACCGCGAAAAGTCAGGAAAAAAGGGTGGCAAACATGGTCAATACGAGGACTGGAACAAGGAGGACCTTTATGACAAAGCCCGGGAAGTAGGGATAGAAGGACGGTCAGATATGGATAAGGATCAGCTTATCAAGGCTCTCAGGAATCACTAAGGAGACTTTCGATTTATTCCCTGGAACGTTGCTTACAATCTCATTGGAAAGTGAACTGTGGTAAGCAGTCGCAGGTGCAATGGACATTATCCGATGAGTTTAAAAACCTTCCGATTATATTTGCGGGCAAATCCACATTATCATGAAATACAAAAGGATCCTGTTGAAGTTGAGCGGTGAAGCACTGATGGGGGAGCAGGAGTACGGTATTAGCGGGCCGCGACTAAAGGAATATGCGGCAGAGATTAAAGCCGTTTCAGAGGCCGGAGTGGAGGTTGCCGTGGTGATAGGCGGAGGGAACATTTTCAGGGGGCTAAAAGGTGCCAGTGAAGGGATGGACCGCACACAGGCCGATCATATGGGTATGCTGGCCACCGTTATAAACGGCCTTGCGCTGCAAACGGCCCTCGAAGATTTGGGTGTGAAAACCCGCCTTATGAGCGCCATTGAGATGGACAAGGTGGCGGAACCTTTTATAAGAAGAAGGGCCACCCGCCACCTCG
>CAZNMG010000091.1:0-6176 GCA_964574075.1 uncultured Owenweeksia sp. | reverse complement strand
TTCCTGTCCTATAGGCAGAACTACTTTCGTACTACCCTTAGACAACAATAAAATTATTCACCATGAAAAAATTACTACTATCATTATTTGTCATTGCCGGTTTAACGGGCTTAAAGGCGCAAACTCTTGACATTGTTACTGGAATAAACAACAATTCAGCTCCGGTGTCGAATTATCCCATTTGGATCAACATCAATGGAATAAATGGCTCTTTTCAACAGCTGTCAGCCACCACTACTTCAGGCGGACAATATATAACTACCATCAACCATCCCGGAACCGCCACTCTTACATATATAACCTATGATTGCCAGGGGCAGCTTGTGATTTCCTCCGACAGTGTAACCTCCGCAAATACCTGGACAGGTGATACGATTCAAATTGCCTGTGCTTACACTGGGGCAGGTAATTCCTGTCAGACATTGTGGCGGGTAAGCTCAAATTCAGGGCTCACCATAGATGTTCAGGACTCGAGCAATTATGCAGGTGTTTCAGCTTCAGAAGTGATCCGTTTTTACGATTGGGGTGATGGTACTCCAGAGGATACCATTATTGGCATGAATAATAATATGGCCTCCCATACCTATGCGCAGCCCGGTACTTACTTCGTGTGTATGCAAAGCTGGCAAACTGATACACTGGGGCTGTATCTCCCGCTTTGCTCCAGCTCCTATTGCGATACAATTACAGTAACCGGTTCCAACCCTGCTACTTTTTGTACCGCTTCCTATTGGGTTGACACCCTTAGTTCAGGAGGCTCCAATGCTTATATTGTAAATAATTCAACTCCCGCCAATACTGACCCGGCCTATGTGACTACCTATAGCTGGGATTTTGGTGATGGAGGTACTTCCACTCAACCTTTCCCCGTACATACTTATGCGGCCCCGGGAGCTTATGGGGTATGCCTCACCGTTACCAGTATCGACAATAATTCAAACGTTTGTGTGGATACATTTTGTGATACATTGGGTATAGATGCCCAGGGCAACCTTTTGTATAAGAATGCAATGGCAGGCTTCACCCTCAACGTACTTGCACCCGGCACATCAGCTCTCGATGAGAATGGTCTGGCCACCACCTCTGTTTATCCAAATCCCGCCAGTGATGCCATCACCGTAACATTGGCTAATGGAGCCGAAGGTCAGGTGGAATGGCAACTTATTGACCTCAAAGGTGCTGCCATTAGCAAGGGCAGTGAAAGTGTGAACGGCAAATCCTTCAGAATCAGTCTTGGCGATAAAGGGCCAGGAGTATACATTCTATCCGTAAAAACAGGTACAAACCTATCGCATACCAAGCTCACCATTGAATAAGGGAAGCGCAAACCTCAAACAATTAGATTTCCTCCCAATGCTACCAGTCGGCCCTTTTTTAGGGTCGGCTGGTTCTTTTTTTAAAAAAATTACTGCATCCTGTCCTATTCCAACCACTACATTCGTATTACCTCTGAACTAAATTTGAAAAAATGAAAAGTATTTACACTTCCTTCAACCTTAAAGCCTTGACCCTGCTGCTGGCTATTGGCAGTATATCTCTCTCCGCTCAAACGACAACTGTTTCTGTGGACCTATGGGATAGTAGCAACCAACCGGTGATCAGCTATCCGGTGTGGGTCAATGTGGGAGCACCCTTTAACATGACCCTGAGCGGGCACACTAATCAAAATGGGGTATTTGCCGATACTATTGCTGTTCTTACTGGCCCAACAACCTTTACCTTCATGACCTATGATTGCCAGGGTAACAGGATCTCGAGCACTAAAACTCTGAGCCCTTCCCCAAACTGGAAAGGGGATACACTTACTGTAAGCTGTAGTTCAACTATCCCTCAGCTTAATCCCACTTTTGTAACATCAGCTAATAATCTGACTGTAAATTTTGCCGCTTTCCCGGGAGCTATAAGTCTCCCTCCCGGTACACAGCTGACCTACACCTGGGATTTTGACGACAACAATTCAGGCACCGGTGGTATGGCCACCCACCTCTATGCTCAGCCCGGAATCTATAATGTGTGTCTTACTGTAAGCGCTTACGATTCCATTTTTAATATTACATCCTTCACTGAAGTTACCTGCACCACCATAGTAGTAGGCAATGCAGCCGGCTGCCAGGCTTTCTACACCGTAAGCCAAAATCCAGGTAGCAATACTTTTACCTTCAGCGACAGCAGCTTTACAAGCAATGTTCCCTCCAATGGCTTTGTGAGGCGATATTGGGATTTTGGTGATGGATCATCGGACTCCGGCACTACTGTAAACCATACATATAATGCCCCTGGCACCTATTCCGTGTGTCTGAATGTGGTAGTACGCGATGGAAACGGCAACATTATGTGCTCTGATACTTATTGCGATTCAGTAACCTACAACGGCACTCCCAATCCTATCACATGTAATGCGCAGATCTCGTACCAGCAGGACAGCCTTCAGCCGCACCTTTTTCATTTCGTAAATACCGGAACTATTAATGCGGGGGGTGCGGCCTATACATCCAATTCCTTCTGGGATTTTGGTGATGGGGATACGGCCTACGGAAATTCCCTTAGTCATGCCTACAATTCCCCCGGAACGTATGTTGTGTGTCAAACACTCTCTGTTTTTGACCAGAATCAACAGCTGGCCTGCCAAAGTATAACCTGTGATACCATTGTAGTGGGTGCTCCCGGTCCTTTCTGCCAGTCTTCCTACATTGTAGATACTGTAAACTCACTGGCAGGAACTGTTTATATCTGGAACACGGCCACACCTGCCCATAATGATCCCGCCTACAGCACCTCTTTTCAGTGGAATTTTGGTGATGGCACTACCTCCAGCCAGCCATTCCCCACCCACAACTACAGCAATGCAGGCATTTACAATGTGTGTCTTACCATTACATCGGCTGATTCCGTTGGAAACGTATGTAGCGATACCTACTGCGACACCCTTGGAATGGACTCGATAGGCAATCTGATCTATAAAAATGCTACGGGATTTACACTTAAGGTTTTGGATACCAGTACTATTAGTGTTGACGAGCAGCAATTGGTTGAAGTTCAGCTATACCCCAATCCGGCCGATGGGTTTGTGAGAATTGGGAAGGTGGAAGATAGCCGTGCAATAAGCTGGACTATAAGAGATCTTAAAGGAAGCATTGTAAAAAGCGGTACCACTAATGGCAACAAGCAAATTATAGAAGTAGCAGATATCCGACCCGGTTTGTATATCATTTCCCTGGACCAGGAAGAAACACCCATCAGACATCAGAAACTGATGATTGAAAGGTAGTAACTTTGATTCTTCCCTAATGCAGAAGGCCGGCTTGTGGTTTACCGGCTTTCTGCTTTTACCAAAACCACCCAGCCAGAGCAGGTGCTTGCTATTGCGTGAAAGAGATTGAGGAAATCATACAAGGTTGTTTGAAGAATGACAGGAAATCGCAGTTCCTCATGTACGACTATTGTTTTGATTGCATGATGAGTATTTGCCGGAGATATGAAAAGGATGATGACAGTGCTATGGATATTTTGAATCAGGCTTTTATTAAAGTTCTTAAAAATTTAGGGGGCTACGAGAGCAAATATCCACTGAAGCCCTGGCTGCGGAAGATCACTCTGAATGTGGCCATCGATAAATACCGCCAAAAGGTGCGAAAGCGGGAGGTATTTGAGGACTGGGACGATGAAACTCCGTACGAGGATACGAATCAGGGGACTTTGCATGGACTGGAGTGGGTGGAGAGTGATTACTTGCAGCATTTACTTAGCAGCCTGAAGGATGCGGAACGCACGGTCTTCAATCTTTTTGCCGTAGATGGATTCTCACACAAGGAGATCGGAGAAATGATGGAGATTACAGAGCGTTCGTCTATACGGCACCTGACCAACGCGCGCAGAAAATTGCAGGAACATTTGAAATCATCAGAAAAAGGAATGAAGAAGGCGTGAACAGGATCGACAAAAAATATAAGGAGTCATTAGGGGAAAGATCCTTTCCCCGGTCCATGAAAGAGAAAGGCTGGAGCAATCTTCAGGGGAGCCTCGATAGTGAGTTTCCCGGATCTCCAGCATCTTCATCACCCGGAGTTTGGAAGTATGGGCTGGGTGTGATGGCGGCAGGCATTACTATAGGCGCACTTTATTTAATGTTGTTTTCTGAAAAGGCTCCCACCGAAAATTTAACCCACTACGAGCCCCGGGCGGAAGAGGTAAAAAATATACCCGAGTCCGGACAGGAAGAAATTACTTTTGAAGAGGTTCAAAAACTGGTCCGTCAGGGAGCTGAAAATATTTCTTACCAGGAGCTTCAGGCTTTGAAATCAGTGGAAAATAATACCACTTCCACTTCCGGGATTATTGCTGCAGGGGATCACTTGCCGGAAAAATCAAATACTTCTTCCGGCTCTGTTAAAACAGCTGAGGAACCCCAGGCCATTTCTTTTAATGAAGAGAAGGCAGCTCACAATGAAAACCCTCCTGTTGAAGACCATCCGACTGAAGACATTCGAACTGAAGATATAACTCCTGAAGAAGTTGCGCAAGGAGAACCTATGGATGCCGGGCAGTCTGTTTCAGAGGAAACTTTGGATATTTCTTCTGTTGTCGTCAAAGAGGCGGATGTAAAGGAAACTCCGGAAACCGGGGCTGTGGAAGAGAATAAGCAGAAGGAGCTATCCGCTGAAGATTTCTTTGCTGAGATGGAAGCTGAGGACGTAGAGGAGGAGGCTCCTTTGGAAAAGGTGGTTCTTGAGGAGGAGGGTGAGGCGGAAAATTTCACTTCCAAAGATGCATCCGCAACGAGTGAGTCTTCATCCGGTGAAGAAAACACGTCTTCACAAAGCGAAGATGTTGCTCTAGCTGAAGAATTGAATTCCCCTTCCGAAGCGCCCGACAGGGAAACTCCAGTTCAGGAAACTGTAATTGCCGAGGACCAGCGGGAAATGGATGCCCCAGTTGCAGATACTTTAGCTACACCGGCATTGGAAAAAACAGCAGGTACTAAAATCGAAGACTGGCATCTGGCTTTTCCCAAGGCCGAAGATGAGGAGGAATTCAAACTCCCCACACTGGCGGGAAGGCGCTTTGCCCTTTCGGTTTATGGCGGGTATTCCCATGTGGACAAACTTCTGAAAAGCGAAAATCCTGCTCACCTGGCCAAGCGGCGGCAGGAGGAAGCCCCGGTCTGGACTACTCCTACAGGCATTGGAATAGACTATTTCCTCAATTCCCGCTTTACGTTCAGCATGGGCATTGGCTATGCCGAATATGGTGAAATGCTTGACTACCAGGTGAGACATATTGACACTGCCTTTGCAGACGGCCGTTACACGAATCCGCGCAGCTTTCCCAATATCATTGCTATGGATTCCATCCGTATTGTAGATTCCATTTATGTAGGGCACTGGAATTACAATGTAATTTATGAAACTGAGGACACGGCAGTTGCCGCAAACAACGGCCGCACCAGCATCACCTATATCGAGATCCCCCTTACCGTTGGCTATCGCTTTGGCACTGGCCGAGTGAAGCCTTGGCTACAATCGGGTATTTCATTGGGCATCCCGGTGGCTACCTCGTATCGCTACCTCAATACAAGGGCTGATGGTTTAGAAAGTCAGGGGCAGCTTACTGATGTAGTGCCACTACAGTGGAACTATCAACTATCTCTTGGTGTGGATTGCAGGATAACCCGCCATTGGAGCCTGAGGCTACAGGGTTTGGGAAGTCTGCAGATCAATTCAATGCTGCGAAACACGGAGGTGGAACAGCGGTACTACCGCCTTGGCGGCAGGCTCGCAATAGCCTATAATTTCTAGAAGTATTACAGGTTGTGTGTTTTCGTCTCCTCCAGCTTAAGGATGGTGGCGGTAACCACTTCGTTGCCGAGGGTTACCTGGTTTTTAAGCACATTCCTCCACGACTGGGTGAGCTCCGGCTCATTGATGGAATCTACAAAGTAGCCGATGTTAGCAAACTCCAGAAACAGCTGCGGCAGGTCTTCCTTGGTCATCTGATCGATGATGCGCAGAAGATCTTCCTTCTTCTCCCGCTCACTGCGCGATTTCCGAAGCTTAAAGAAAAGGATGATGCCTACGAGAAGGGTGGATATGGCCAGGAATTGGGAGATTCCGTAAACATTGAAATCCCGAAAGGGAAACACCGCGTTCCAAAGCTGCCAGGCTGAAGTGTAAAAAGCC
>CAZNMG010000090.1:0-2711 GCA_964574075.1 uncultured Owenweeksia sp. | reverse complement strand
GAGAGATAAAAGCAGGTTTTGGTACAGTTGGCATCCGAAATTATGGGAGCCGAATCCAGACTATTTCCCACCCTGAGCTTGGAGCGGTACAAAATATACATGGTAGCAATGGAAATCAGGGAAAGAATAATTCCGACACGGGTAGTATCGGGTTTGGCGCCACTGTATACGGCCCAGGCCGCTCCGAAAACCAATCCCGCAGTGAGAAAGTAAAAAGCAGTTCCTGTAAATCTCAGAGCGGTTATTTCAAATCGATCGGGATTGGTAACAGGATTCTTTTGCATACGCACCACCATATGGGCAATCCCAACCCCTGAAAGTACCTCTACAAAACTGTCGAGACCAAAACCCAGGAGGGCCAGTGTTTCATCCGCCACACCAAAAAAGGTAGCGATAATGCCCTCTACTATGTTGTAGCCTATGGTAATAAAGCTTAACAGAAAAGCGGTTTTGAGTAGTTTCGAGGATCTGGTTCTATCCATTCTGAGTCGCCAGTTTATAAAAAGGATATGTTTTCAAGTTCCCACCTTTTGTATCAATGTTAACTCCCATAGCCCTACAAAGATTGGAATTGTTCAACAAAGCGAGTTTCTGCCCTATCAATGTTTGTTCAGGTGTAGCCACGCCTGAAGCTCCGGCTGCCGGCAGGTTCAGAATTGAACAATAATAGTAGCTTTGGTTATTTAAAATAAAACCAAAAGCATTACCTAACGAACAAACTATACACGATGTCGCATTTTAAGTCTGTTATTATTTTACTGATTTTATCACTTGCTTTCACCGGCTGCAACTATGAAGGAGTAGTAGATCAAGACGAAAAATCACAGGATAAAGAAGAATTCACGGAGGTAACTGGTGAATATGAAGCCGTATTAACAGATCCTCCAAATGTACCCAGGCGTCCGAATAATGAGGCTTCAGAAAAAGTGATTGTAAAACTTGAGATTGTAGAGCAGGAAGGAGAAATCCTTGACGGTTCAAAATATATGTACTGGACCTTTGGCGGCACGGTGCCGGGAAGCTTTATCCGGGTTTTTGAAAATGACCTGGTAGAGTTTCACCTGAGTAATCATCCTGATAATAAACTTCCCCACAACATTGACCTGCACGCGGTGACCGGCCCGGGCGGAGGCGCGGAAGCCTCAATGACCGCTCCGGGGCATACTACCGTATTTTCATTCAGACCTATCAACCCCGGGCTATATGTCTATCACTGCGCCACTGCGCCTGTGGGGATGCACATCGGCAATGGCATGTATGGTCTTATACTGGTGGAAGATCGCGAGAATCTTTTGCCCAAGGTGGATAAGGAATTTTATGTGATGCAGGGCGAATTCTATACACAAGAAGAGTATGGTTATGCCGGCCTTCACAATTTTGATATGCAGGAGGCCCAAACAGAAATTCCCGATTACGTAGTATTTAATGGGGCTGTTGGCGCGCAAACCGGAGAAAATTCGCTTCAGGTGGAAGTAGGAGAAACAGTTAGGCTTTATGTGGGAAATGGCGGCCCCAACCTGGTTTCCTCCTTTCACGTGATCGGTGAAATATTTGACAAAGTGCATGTGGAAGGCGGAAGTCTTGTTAATGAAAACGTACAAACCACCTTGATACCTGCTGGAGGGTCGGCAATTATAGAATTTAAGTGTGAGGTGCCCGGGGTGCTCAATATCGTGGACCATTCAGTATTCAGGGCCTTCAATAAAGGGGCTATAGCACAAATAGAAGTTAATGGTGAGGAGGACGAGGGAGTGTACACCGGCCGCCAACGTGATGAGGTTTATTTGCTTGAAGGTTCGGCCCTGGAATCTGTTTATCCTGCCGAAGAAGAGGGAGAGGAAACTGCAGAGAAAACCTTTGACGAACGCATTGCAGCCGGAAAAAACCTTTATATGCAGAACTGTGCCAGCTGCCATCAGGCCAATGGCGAAGGTATTCCCAATGCTTTCCCACCTGTTGCCAATTCTGACTACCTGATGGAACGAGAAGACCTGGGCGTAGGCATTGTGGTACATGGGCTTACAGGTCCCATCACTGTAAACGGGAAACTATATAATAGTGCCATGCCTGCTCTTGGTCTTGATGATGATAAGGTAGCCAGTATCCTCACCTATGTGCGCAATTCGTGGGGCAATAAAGGTGGAGAGGTTACCATTGAGGACGTGAAGAAATACAAGAACAAGAAGTAATTATGTTATTTCTTTCCCTCCCTGCCCTGCTTTTATCTGTTCTCTTAAATGGTGATCAGGCGGAGCCAGCCTCAAAGGATTGTGGAATAACTACAGAAATGGTGATGATACCTGGTGGGGAACATCAGCCTTTCATGGCCGGAGATGATAAATCACCCGTTTATGTTTCTTCTTTTTACATGGATAAATACCCGGTTACCAATGGGCAGTTCCGGCAATTCCTGCAGGCGAACCCCAGGTGGCAAAAAGAAAATGTAAAACCGCTCTTTGCCGATGAGAGCTACCTGAAGCACTGGCAAAATCAATCGTCAGGCGGAAGCCAAAACGGGCCGGTAACCAACATTTCGTGGTATGCGGCACAGGCCTATTGTGAATGCCAGGGCAAGCGGCTTCCTGAAATCCACGAGTGGGAGTACGCGGCTGCGGCCGATCTGATCTCAAAGGACAATAAATCCACACTAGGTGCGGATGAAGTGGTACTGAAATGGTATTCGAGCCCTAGTGACCGTCAGCTTCCGGATG
>CAZNMG010000089.1:0-4953 GCA_964574075.1 uncultured Owenweeksia sp. | reverse complement strand
TACTCCCTACTCCCTACTCCCAACTCCCTACTCCCAACTCCCTACTCCCAACTCCCGACTTCTGCTTATCTGGCCGAGCGCAGTCGAGGCTATCTTGTCGGAATGACGAAAGTTCGAGGGGGTCGGATTTGCGAGTTTTGGGAAGGTTGTCAGCCAAGCTGCAAGCTGTGTCTCCATTCATACTTCTAACTTCGTCATTCGTACTTTTCCCAACTCCCAACTCCCAACTCCCAACTCCCAACTCCCGACTTCTGCTTATCTGGCCGAGCGCAGTCGAGGCCTTTTTGTTTTCAAGTTGTTAATTGGTTACCGTATTCCCGTATCTAAATACTCTCTACTATCGTCTCAATACTATGATTTTCTCCAACTACGGGATTTTTCCCCTCCTTAGATAAGGAGGGGCCAGGGGTGGTTGGACTTTGTCAGCAAGCGTTAGGAGCGTAAAACAGCAATCTTCTAAAGCCTTACCGTTCCACCAAAAGCTTACACGCATGGCTGGTTCCGTTCCCGGAAATGATTTTTACAAAATATATACCCCCAGGAAGTGATGAGATATTCAGCTGCCATTCATTATTATGAAGAGTTGTTTGTTCCACGGGATGGGTTCTGCCAATAATATCAATGATTGTAACATCTCTTATATCTTCCAAACCTTTAACAGCCAGTATCTCCGAAGCCGGGTTGGGATATACGCCCGTCACCATATCCGAAATTTGTTCGAGGCCTATGGGTATTTGCAAACAGGTTCTGTTATTGGTAAGATCCGGCTCAAGTTCGTTGTTGGGCACCGATCCATATAGGCATACTGAGGCCTTGTCCCATATGGGCACAGAGCCTTTTAGTTCAATACTTGCATTGGGAGGGATCAGGGTATCAATATACTTTGTGTGATAATGGCTGCACATAGAGTATTTCGGATGATCGTTATACAGCAGGAGGAAACCTTCAATGGGATCTGTACCGCTATTGCTCGCTATCACGGAATAATAGACCCTGCGATTATAAACCGAGTTACCGGGAATGAAGATGATGGTGTCTACAATAAGGCTGTCAAATTGCAGATCGAGGCCGGTAGCAGCATTCAGTTGCAGACGGGAGCTGAGTATGGTTTCATTGAGGGCGGTACTATGGCTGGAGTAAGTCAGGTAAATTGTGTCGCTGGGGGAGTAGTGGGCGTGGGCCAGCGAAACCCGTGCTGGGGCCTGTAACGAGTCAGTGGATAGCAGTGAATGGTTGCTCACTTTGTAATGGGAGATTTTCTTATCGTGCACCAGACTATAGGTGGTGTCATTGAAGATAAACCTTTTGTGAGCGGGAAGCGGGTGGTCAGGAAACTGGCGTAAACCGGTATCTGTTTTGTAAATACGGTTATCGGTGACAAAGAGAATGGAATCGGTGCCGAAGCCAAATGACGCCCGGATTTCGGGAAAGGTTTTGTTGGCTATGGCCACATAGGGATAATAGGTGGTGTCAGGGGTAGGGAAAACTATCCACTGGGGGTCGTGCCTTAGAAGGTGAAGGAGCATCATATCCCACGGGCTCTGCTGCAGAATGTAATTTCCGTTGAGCAAAACATTTGCATGATAAGGCTGTGATATTACGGTATGAACTGAGTCAATATTATTGAGATTAAGATCCGCGAAGTAGGAGGGGGTTATAAAATCACCCATGAGAAAAAGTGTGCTGTCGCTGGCAAAGTTGATCTGCCGGTGTGGATTTGCCGGTCCCAGAAATACGCTTTTGATCTTTGTCATCTGCGCAGTGTCTATCTGGATAAAATGGGTGTTGTTAGGTCCATAGTCACACTCCCATCTGTTGATGCAGATCAGGTTCAGAAGGCCGTTGTGAAAGGAGTAATCAATGATAGTATCGGGAACACCGATTCGGCCGATTAATTCGTATCCGGTGAAAGTACGTTTGAATTTGGCTATAGTCTTGCCGGTTATGTGGCCTGGGGAAACATCTATGCTCACAATGCTTGTTTCACCTCCGGCAAGCACCTGTTGCGGTCGGCTTTTCCAGCCAAGGTTGAAGGTGCTGAATTGAGGAAAGGCGGTAAGGGTACTGAAAATCAGACTGAGGGTAAGGACTGGTTTCATTAAAAAAGCGTTCGTTCGATTGAATATACGGTTATATTAATGAGAAAGTTGGGTTGGAAGCGGAAGGAGTAATGATGAATGAGGAATGTTGAAGTTCGAATGAGTAGGGAGTCGGGAGTAGGGAATAAGGAGTTTGGAATATGGATATTGAGTCTTCAAATTATCAAATCTTCAAATTGATAATGATGAGTTTGAAGCTTGTTGTTCGTAGTTTGAGGTGAACTTCCGGCTGTGGTCTATGGACTTCCCAACTCCCAACTCACAACTCACAACTCACAACTCCCTACTCCCGACTCCCGACTCCCGACTCCCAACTCCCTACTCCCGACTCCCGACTCCCAACTCCCGACTCCCAACTACTTTTACCCCTTCACCAAAGCCGGGTTCACCCATTTGAAATGATAAAGATCCTGAGGGACGGTCATTCGCTGGCCGATTCGCTCGAGGCGGGCGGGAAGTTGCATCAGGAAGTCGCGGGCGCGCTCGGCATCATCGGTGAGGTCATTGTGGTTGGCAATGTCCCAGCGCTTAAGCAGGCGGGAAAGGATGTCCACATAATCCTGGGCGGTGTACACACCTATACGTTGGGCGGCATTGGAAAACTCCTCGAACGCGGTTCCTATTTTGTCGCCTGATTCGCGCAGGTAGTGCGCTGGCATTAGTATCTTGTGTTTCATCATATCCTTGAAAGCGATCATCATTTCGCTGGGGTCCACTTCAAAGATGTTTTTCACAAACTCGCTATAAGCCGTAAAATGGCGCATCTCATCACCGGCTATCATCTTACACATTTTAGCCAGTCCTTTATTCGAATAATCCTTGGCCATTATAGCCACACGGTTGTGCGAAATATTGGTGGCGAGCTCCTGAAAACTGGTATAGACGAAATTTTTATAGGGATCGCGCTGGGTGCCAATATCAATCCCATCGTTGATCAGGTGCTGCGTGGTGCGCTCCACTTCCTTCATATCCACTCTCCCGGAGAGGTAGAGGTATTTATTGAGGGCATCTCCATGGCGGTTTTCCTCCCCGGTCCAAAAGCGGATCCATTTAGCCCATCCGTTGGGCTCATGCTGGTCTACGCCTTCCACATCCATCAACCACGACTCATAGGTGGGCAGTGCCTCCTCGGTGATGGTGTCACCAACGAGTACCACCCAAAAATCGTAGGGTAGCTCCTTGGCCAGTTCACGCAACTCGCGTACTTCTTCAAAAAATGACTCATCTTCCGAATGGGGCAGCAGGTCAGTAGGTTGCCAGGTTTTTTCCACGGGCACCAGGTAGCGGTCTACAAACCCGTCTATCTTTTTTTCCAGAAGCTGCATCACTTCCAGTCTTACATTATTAAGCGCCATATCTATTCTTCTTTATTAGTGTGTGATATCTTTTGTTATTCGTCTTTCAACTTCTGCCAGCAGTTCATCATCAGCCATGGCAGAGGCAGTAAGGGGTTCATGCACCTTAAGGCTGAGGTGTACTCCTGCATTTACCGGAAAGGGGCCATACCTTAACAATTTCCATGAGTTGTTGATCGTAACGGGAACAAAAACTCCATCCGGGATATTTTTCAGCAACACCTTCAATCCTGTAGTAATAAAGGCTTTTGGGGCTCCTAGCTTGCTCCGTGTACCTTCCGGAAAAATTACAGCCGCCCAATTTTTTTGCGCAACCCTTTGTGCAAACTGCGTAAGGGCCGGTATGGCCTGCCTTGGGTTTTTACGGTTGATCAGCACCGATCCTCCATGGTTGAGGTTAAAGCTTATGCTTGGAAAGGATCTTCCGAGTTCCTTTTTGGCTATGAATTTGGGGTGATACTTCCGCATAAACCAACTTATTGCAATAATATCAAACATACTTTGGTGGTTCGAGACAATGATCAGCGGCCTGCCCTGCGGAAGGTGATGATCATTGTGGTAACTGCACCTGTTGCCGATCAAATACAGGCATCCCATCAGGAACAGGTTTAGGAGATCCACTGAAATCTTGTGCGCCTCATACCCTCCGATCTTCAGACAGAGCCATTGAAGGATGTGGAAGAAAACCAGGGTAGCCCCGAACAACACATAAAAAAGGGCCGACAACGGATAGAGCAGTACCTTCTTGATTGTTTTTATGGCTTGTGTGATTTATAACTGAATAAACCCGGTGAAGGTTGCAAAAATCAGTTGAAACATTAACCTGATCACCATACAGGTCTTATTTTTTTACTTTTTGCCGGATTTGCACCGGAAATTCAGCGGCCTATATAGTTGTCACCTTAAGAAACAAAAGTCATTCAGCAAGGTTAAAGTGGCAAATTAACTTTTCAGAGGTGAAGTGTTAGATTCAACGGGTTTTAATGGGCGAGAGCTGATTTACAAGCGATGACCAAGCATGGCTTCTACAATAATCAGCTCCGTGAGGTGACCGGCCTCGGCTCCACAGATGGGGCACCCACTGGCTGCAGCGAAGGATCGGCACAAAACGCTGTTCGAAGACCACGCCCGAGCGTGGTCAAGTTCGTTTTGTGCCCGTAGCAAAGCCTTAGTGGGTCATCGAGGAGCCAAGCCTTGACTTTTTTGTTTCTTTTTGCGTCAAGGCAAAAACGAAAGAGAAATGTAACAATACAAGTATGTAATAGTCAATTCTTCGATGATTGTTATATAGAAGACAAAAAGAGGAAGGAGAAATAGATAGCAGATTACTTTGTACAACAATAACTTTAAATAAAACTTTATGAAATTCATCAACACAAAAGTCCACGCTTTCCTCGATTACACCATGGGTTTGCTGCTAATTGTCTCGCCATGGCTTTTTGGATTTTATGAGGGTGGCATGGAAAGCTGGATATTGATCATCCTGGGCGGAATGGTTA
>CAZNMG010000088.1:0-9489 GCA_964574075.1 uncultured Owenweeksia sp. | reverse complement strand
TGTGGCCCTGGTCATACCACCGGTTGAGGGTTGCAAGCGCATCAGGATAATGTTTAGCTGTAATCATCCTTTCCGGCTGCTCGTTTGGAATATCATCACAGATGGTTCCGTCATTATCTATCAGGTAATTCTTAATGTCAGCAGGTAACACAGGACTTATTGCCTGGCCGTTCTCATGCGCTTCTTTCAGGTTTTTATCAATCTCCGCTTTTTTCACTTCAGGGGTTTTTTAGCTGATTTCAATCCATCTCATCCATCCATTTACCTCTGTCGGCTGCGGGGTAGGCCCAGGGGGCGCCATTATTTTCCACATTGGTCATCATGGAATTTATCTGCGGGCTTGCGGAAGACTCTTCCATTACGAGATACCTGCGGATATCCATAATTATAGCGAGGGGCTCAATATTTACCGGGCAGGCTTCCACACAGGCATTGCAGGTGGTGCAGGCCCAGATCTCCTCACGGGTAATATAATCATCGAGCAGGGTTTTACCGTCATCCTTAAATTCCCCCTTATTGGCATCAATATTTTTTCCCACCTCCGAAAGCCGGTCGCGGGTATCCATCATTATCTTCCGCGGGCTTAGTTTTTTCCCGGTAAGGGTTGCCGGGCACGAAGCGCTGCAACGGCCACATTCTGTACAGGAGTAAGCATTCATCAGGTGCACCCAGCGCAGGTCCATCACATCCTTTGCCCCAAAACGTTCCGGTGTTGCTTCACTCCCTTCCTCGGCAGGTGTAGCAAAAGGATCAGCCGAAGGATCCATCATCAACTCCACTTCCTTTTTAACACTCTCCATGTTGGTAAACTTACCCTTTGGGGTGAGCAGCGAATACCAGACATTTGGAAAAGCCATGATAATGTGAAAGTGTTTGGAAATAGGCAGGTAGTTGAGAAACAGCAAGATGCCAATGATATGTACCCACCAGGCTACGCGTTCGATTATGACAAGATTTGCCTGCGATACACCCGAAAAAACAGGTGCAAGAAAACTGCTCACCAACCAGGGGCCGGCCTGCCGGTCATCGAGATTGGCCTCGGCAGCGCCCAAAATCAAAAGGGCGGTCATCAATCCTACTTCAATAAGAAGGATGTAGTTGCCATCGCGCCTGGGCCAGCCAGTAAGATCTTTTACCCGGGGAGGGCCACTTACATTTCTGCGCCATAAAAATACCAAGCACGATATGATGACCAGAACGGCCAGTACTTCAAAAAAACTTATGGCGGCATCATAAACAAAGCCCAGTGGGGCTGCAAAGAGGCGGTGGGTGCCAAAAACCCCATCGATCAGGATCTCGGCAATTTCAATATTGATAAGAATGAAACCCACGTAAATGAGAACGTGGAATATGCCCGCAACCGTTCTTCTCTTTACTATTTTCGACTGCCCTAGGGCCACTTTTGCCATAAGAGCCCAACGCTCTCCGGGGTTATCCGAGCGATTTTCCTCGCGCCCCAGTTTAATATTGCGCCAGATCCTGCCAAAACTCCGGGCAAAAAAGTAAATGGCAATGCCCAGTACAAAAATGAAAATGATGTTCTGTATTCCGAAGTTCATGGCTGTTAGGTAGTTTTTTCTAACGGACCTTTGCCGCTTCCCGTTTTTCCTCCAGTTTCTTTTCCTGTTTCCTTATTTCCTCCTCGTCATACTCGCGATCCTTTCCAAATACGGAAAAATTGAGGTAGCGCTTGGGGTTGTATTTTATATCCAGAAGCAGAAGATCGAGTTGCCGTGAAGCATCCTCGAGATTATGGTACAACTGATCGTCATTGATGAGTTTGCCCAGTGACCCTTCACCCTGGTCAATTTTGCGCATCACTTCCTCTGCAGACTGCAAGGCATTGGTAAGGCTTGTAAAAGTTTCGGCAAAGCGCACTCTCGACAGTGAATCCGAGATGGCATTTACATTTTCGAAAATGCGGCTCAGGTTTTCGCTGTTCTCCTCAAGGTTGGTGGTAATCTTGGCGATATTGCCAATGGTGGTTTCGAGGTCATCCTGCGTGGCGGTTACTGTTTCATCAACGGTAGTAACGGTATGCTCCAGTTTCTGAAAACTTCTGCGAACGGAATTGAAGGTCTCGAGAAAATTGTCTTTAGTATCTTCATTGAGAAACCCTGAAACAAGGGTAAGCACAGTATCCATTGAGGCAAAAAGCTTTTCGGCTTTCGATTTCAATGGGGCCACCTGCTGGTTTACCTCTTCCGTAAGGGTCAGTTTGATGTTTGAAGCGAGAGTGTCTCCGTTTTTGGCAGGTTCGGGGCTATCGCCCAGTAATAATTCGATGGATTTTTCACCAAGAAGATCGGTACTGTGAATGCTGGCTATGGAATTTTCTGAAATGCGAAAGTCAGAAGTGATATTCATGGCAACCATTAGCCTGCCGGAGTTATCAGGGTGAAAGTACACGTCTTTTACCTGGCCTACCTTAAAGCCGTTGATCAGCACCGGACGGGCAGCAGTAAGGCCATCCACTTTGGAATAGACCGCGTAAAATACCTTTTCATCGCTGAAGAGGTTTTTCCCCTTTAAAAAATTAAAGCCCCAGTACAACAGTACCAGAGCGACAATGGCGGTTAGGCCTACCTTAAATTCCCTGCTTACTTTCAAACGGATTGGAGTTTATTTCAATGAAACAAATATTGAAAATTTATTCAAGAAGCTTGCGTGCTTCGGCCAGAGTGATTCGCTTACCGTCAGCCAAAGCTACCACAAATGCATCTCGAAAACCGGTTTGACGCATCTTTTGTTTGAGAGCATCTGCTGCCTTTACATTGTCGGTACGGCCCACGATGTATTTGTACACCCCTCCGTCCTGGTAAAACTCCACGCCTTCCACACCTTTAAAGTTTTCGGGAGAAAGTTCTTTTTTATTGAGGCTGGTCACAATCTGCACACTGTAATATGCTCCCGTTGTGGGTTGGGTTTCGGTTTTACCCGATAGTTCTCTGTCTTCAGGGGTTTCCGGTGTTCCTTCAATGGAGGGTTTATCCGGTGCTTCAACGGGTATGGCAACTGGCTTGCGGTCAATTTTAAGGCTCTCCCGCTCTTGTTTATACTCCTTAAAAGCGCGGTAAATAGCACTCGCCATATAGGCTTGCCCGTTTTCGGTGTTTAAAAAATCTTCTTCTGCAGGATTGGTAAGAAAGCCTAGTTCCACCAATACCGCAGGCATCACAGCCATTTTGGTAACCATAAGCGGCTGTTGTTTTACGCCCCTATCCCTGCGGCTTACCCGCTCACGAAACTGATCCTGTACCTTCTGTGCAAAACTCACGCTTTGGTGTATAAAAGCGCTTTGGGTAATGGTAAAGGCAATGTAGGAAGCGGGGTTGTTCGGATCGAATCCCTGGTATTTCTCTTCGTAATTTTCCTCCAGAAGGATCACCGAGTTTTCACGCATCGCTACCCGCAGGTTGTCATCGTCATGATTGCGCCCCATCACCAGGGAGGTGGCCCCGTGTACGCTGCTTTCAGTAAAGGCATCGCAGTGTATGGAGATAAAAAGATCAGCGCCAGCGCGATTCGCAATAGCGGCACGCTCCTGTAATTCTACAAATACATCGGTTTTGCGGGTGTACACCACTTTTACATCCGGGAGGTTCTGCTCAATGTAATTGCCCACCTTCAATGATACTGCCAGCGCAATATCCTTTTCACGGGTGCTGTATCTGCGGGTTCCGAGGTTACCGGGGTCATGCCCACCGTGGCCGGCATCGATCACCACCACTTTTACCTGGTCTTCCTGGGCATATATGTTGCCTGTAAAACCAGGCAGGGTAAGAACCGCCAGAAGTATTGTAAGTAGAAGCCTTCTCTTCAATGGTCTGAATTTTGATTAGCTTTGCGCGTTCAGATTTTGAACCCACAAATCATACCGCAAATTTATAAGTCGTTTTGGGTAAACAGCCGCTAAACATCGTCATTTTATTAACGGCAGTTGTTGGTTCTATTATTCCCGCGTTTGCTCAGGTAGAGCCTACCGATTCAATAAACTTGCAGAATGACAGCCGCAGCTTCCAGGACTCGGCAATCGCCCTCCCCGACAGCACTTCCGATAAATTCAACCTTAGTACAGACTCCGTTTATGCCACTCCTGTGGAAGGCTCAGGCATGCTGAGTTCGATGGTGGAGTATACCGCCAGCGACAGTATTGTTGGAAGTATTGCTGAGGGAATGGCTTATTTGTACCGCGATGCCTACGTAAAATATCAGGATCTTGAACTAAAGGCGGGATTCATAAAAATCGATTTCAACAAAAATGAGATTTATGCAGAAGGAATAAAGGATACTGCCGGAAATATTATCCAAAAGCCGGTGTTTACGGAAGCCGGAAAATCCTATCGCTCGGATAATATGCGCTATAATTTCAATACAAAGAAGGCGAAGATATCCAAGGTGATCACTAAGGAAGGAGAGGGGTTTCTACATGGGGAGGATGTGAAGAAAATGGGAGACAACGTTATCTATATCAAAAATGCCGCCTATACCACCTGCAGCCATGAGGATCCGCACTTTAATATTAAGACCCCGCAGGCCAAGGTAATACCGGGGGATAAGGTGGTGACAAAATTTGCCTACATCGAAGTGCTGGATGTGCCCACACCACTTATGGTTCCCTTCGGGTTTTTCCCCACCACCGAAAAGCGCAAATCAGGCATTATTATTCCCAGCTATGGTAATTCCCAGTTCAGGGGCTATTTTTTGAAGAATGGCGGTTTCTATTGGGCTGTAAATGACTATCTCGATTTTACCCTTTCCGGGGATATTTATACACAGGGTGGATATGCACTTCAGGGTGCCACAAGCTATCGGAAACGCTACGCGTATTCCGGAAATTTTTCAATGCTCTACAACAGGATCAAGTTCGGGGAAGAAGAGTTTCAGCCTTACCTTCCTTCGGCTTTTCAGGATCTCACCGATTTTAAGATAATCTGGAGCCACAGCCAGGATCCAAAGGCCCGTCCAGATTTCCGCTTTAATTCCAACGTAAATATCGGTTCTCAAAATGTGAATAAGGTCACCAGTGTAGAGGCCAATGAGGTGCTGCAAAACACATTGGCTTCGAGTATCAGTCTTCAGAAAACCTTTCCAGGAAAGCCCTTCAATCTGAGTGCTTCCCTCAATCACCGGCAGAACAACCAAACCAAGGACCTCACGCTTACACTTCCGCAGGTGGTATTCAACGTAAACCGCCAATTTCCCTTCAAAAGGAAGATACAGGTAGGGCAAAAGAAGTGGTACGAGGAGATCGGAATCAGCTATTCGGCCAATGCTCAGAATACAATCCAAACGAAGCTGGGCAAGCCTATCTTTACGGAAACTGTTTTTCAGGATAGCAGCCGCAACGGTATTCAGCACCAGATCCCCATTTCGGCCAATTACAAAATTTTCAAGCACTTTGTGGTAAATCCCAACATCAGCTACAATGAGCGTTGGTACTTTCAGCAGATGGAGTACGGTTATGTGGATTCATTGCAGCGCGCTACGGTACTTGACACCAGCAATGGGTTTTATGGCGTTCGCGATTTCAGCGCTTCAACCAACGTTTCCACCAGGCTTTATGGGCTGTACCGGTACCGGGGATTTCTTAAAGCCATCCGCCACGTGGTAACCCCTACAGTAGGATTTTCCTACCGGCCCGATTTTTCAACCGGCTTCTGGGGTTATTACCAGGAGGTGCAGATAGATTCCCTGGGAAATACCGACCGTTTTAACCGCTACCAGGGTGCTATTTACGGCACTGCACCCTCCGGTAAACAAGGCAATGTAACTTTTAACTTACTGAATACCCTGGAGGCGAAGGTGCGCGATCGTGGAGATTCCACAGGAGTGAAAAAAGTGAAGTTGCTCGAGCGGGTGAGTCTTACCACATCCTATAATGTAGCGGTTGAGGAATTTAACTGGGCACCACTTAATCTTACTGTCTCGTCTTCAGCTTTTGACAATTTGTTGAGCATCAATTACTCCTCTACTTATGATTTTTATGGCTATGATGAAGAAACCCGCAGGCGCGTAAATGAAAGTGCCATGCAGGTAAACAATCGTTTGTTGCGCCCCACACGGCAATCGATGGCAATGGGTCTCAATCTGAGTTCCGATAGGTTTACCCGCGATAAAAAGGCCAATGATCCTCCGCAAGGGAAAGATAATGATCAAAAGGAAGGACTGATAGATGAACTGGATGATCCGAGCAACATCGGCATTACCTCGGGAGATGTGGATTACTACAGGCGGCAAGGCTTTGTTGATTTTAACCTGCCGTGGAGTATAAGGCTGGATTATAATATATCACAGAGCTACAGCGGCCTTGAGCCCACCATCAGCCAATCAGTTACAGCAAACGGGGATTTTGAGCTTACCAAAAACTGGAGGGTAGGTTTCCGCACCGGATATGACATCAGGGCAAAGGATTTCACCTATACCACCCTCGACTTTTACCGCGATCTGCATTGCTGGGAACTGCGTGCCACCTGGGTTCCTTTTGGATTCCAGCAATCCTATGTGCTTACCATTCGCGTGAAGTCGAGTGTGCTAAGCGACCTTAAGCTGGAGCGCAGCCGTGGCGTGGGTGATTTCAACCGTTAAAGTTCTTCAGGCCTGGGCCTCACGGTTTTTAGCCGCATCATCGTCCATACGCTTGCGCGTACTTCGTTTTCGCCAAAGCTCAATCAGGTTGAACAGAATGATACAGAAGCTGGCCCAGATGAGCCCTCCCGCAAATCCGGCTGCAACGTCACTAGGGTAGTGCACGCCCAGGTAAATCCGGCTCAGGCCGATGGCAAGGATGAGCAGTATGCACAAAACAGACAGCATAATTTTTAAAGTCCGCGACCGGGCAAACCGCACGATCAGGTAAATCACAAATCCATAAAATGCCATGGCACTCAGGGAGTGGCCACTGGGAAAGCTCAAGCCCCCAATTTCCACCAGGTGTTCTATAGCGGGCCTTTGCCTGTTGTAGGTATGCTTAAGGGCAATTGTAGCCAGGGCAGAAATTAGTCCTACGAAAAATACCTGCCCCACAAGCCAATACCTTTTTTTGAAAAGTAGAAATGCGGACATGATGCCTACCACAACAAAGTAGGCATAGCGGTCGCCCAGATCAGTAATAAAAGCAACGGTAGGAGTGAGGGCCGGATCACGAAAACCGAAGATCCACTGCTGTATCTCATTATCATAGGTCCCAAGTTGTTCCTCTCGAAGCGCTTCAGCCAGGTCAAGAAAGATGTTGAGACCGAAAACACAGACCAGCAGCATAAAGATGATCAGGATGTAAAAGGTGGCATTTTCATTTTCGCGCCCCAGATGTTTTTTGAGCCAGCCAACAATGTCTCGGAGGTAGCCCTGGATACTTTGTACATGCTTTTTCATAGGAGTAATAAAATTTGGAGCGGGAAAAAGTTTACAAGGAAGTACCGCAGCATATCACATTGCCTCAGGTTGGGATTCCTTCAGGTTTATTTTTGCATTGTTATATTGCTGGCAATTTAAACCACAAGCCAAGGATTAAATGGACTTCTACGACCTTGTTAAAGACAACTGGCAGAATGACGAGAAGATAGCCTCCTCTGAATTGAATCTTCATATTAGCAACTACAACCGTATGGACGAGTTGCTCCCGCATGATCCACGTTTTTACGTATTGCTCAACCTCCATACCATGGAATACGATTTTCTGGGATCTGCACAGGAAGCATTGACGGGTTATAGCAATGATGAAGTTGCAAAAAGAGGCTTAAAGTTTCTAATGGAGCAGATGCACCCCGATGATGCTCCATACATTGCAAGGGATGCTTACCAACGCTTTAGTGAAATGGCACTACAAGAGCCGGTTTCTCAACGCAAAAATCTTCTTCTGCATGAAAATTACCGGTTCAGGCATAAGGATGGTGAATGGCTGCATCTTATTGAGCATGTGTGGATTGTGAAACTGGATGATGATGGTAATCCACACATGACACTTTCCCATGTTTACCAGCTTCCTTCCATCAATCCCTTCAGGGGGAACATCCTTATCAAAAAACTGCAGGCGGATAATACCTATAAAACCCTCTATTCACAAACTTACCCCCGTTCGGAAGAAGCCATAAACGTAAGTCCACGGGAAGTAGAGATTGTGCAGCTTATAGCGCGGGGGCTGAAAGGGAAGGAAATAGCAGACAGACTTCATATCAGTTACGAAACGGTACGGACGCATCGCAAAAACATCCTGAGTAAACTGGAGCTGAAAACATCCGGAGAGCTCACCGCTTTTGCTATTTCAAACGGGCTTATTTAGAAAGGAACACCAGTGGGCACCAGCCACACCGGTGTTCCAAATTAGGCGTTACAGCTCTACGCTGTAACGATAGGTATTGGTAGAAGATTCGAGATATACATTGTACACCGTTTTTCCACTTTGAAGCGCAGCTGCATCAATTACATATGAAAGCATCCCTGCCTCCTGGTTCTGGTCATTTACCAGCATAATTTCCAATGCCTCTACACAGCGCCATTGCCCTGATCTTTTGATTTCTTTTTCCTCATATACACCTTCCACTTTTCTTTCATTAAATAATGTGGATGTCCATGTACCGTCTCCCTTAAGGGTAAGGGTTCCCTTTGTAACACGCGACCAGTTGTCATTATCAATCTCAACGGAATAATAAGGCATTTCACCATCAACGCTCTGCAGTTTGGTTTTCCTGTCGTCAATGTCGGTCGTGCATTCATAGGCATCTTCAGGAAAGGCACTATAGGTGTCAGCTTCTTTTTCCTTTTTGCAGCCGGAAAGGAGGATAAGGCTTAAAGTAAACAGAGGCAGGTAACGAAGTAGAGTAGTAAATTTCATGATAGAATAATTTAAAAATTAAGAGTATAGTTTGAGGCGGTAAAACTATCCGCCAGCCTACTTCCTTCCAATACCGCAAAGGGGGTATTTTCCATAGGAAATGGAGGTATGCCGTGGCGATGGACATGTTTTCATCAGAAATACCGCATTTGAGGTATTGGCTCTTCCGGCAATGTTTGATACTTTGGCCCCGAACTTTTGAAACTCTGCTACATGAACACTCTACTACTGCGGTCATTAGCCGCACTGACACTTATCAGCTGCCGTTTTGCTTCTACGGCCAATACAAAAAACCATCAAACGCGGATGCCCCTTGGTATAGTATCATATACTAAGTTGTGAGGTTTTAATAAGGAGGCTATCTACCAAAAGCAAAACACCCTTACCTGTATAACATTATTGAGTCATACATCTTTGATCTGCGATCGTTAATCAATTCACAGTCCATGACATTGAAAATAAAATTCAGCTTATTATTTGTCTTCTTTTTAACTACCTCCACTTTCGCCCAGTCGGGTAATTTTAGGGCGCAGGCCAATTATTATACCGCCAAGGAAAGCTATCATGACCGGAAAGAATCCAATGATAAAATTGGAAATCCATCAGCACTCGAAAAGTGCAATACCTATCTGAAAAAGGCAAAGGATAACTTAAAC
>CAZNMG010000087.1:0-3485 GCA_964574075.1 uncultured Owenweeksia sp. | reverse complement strand
CTGAATTAAAAGAATCCTTACATTCAGCTCATGTAACCCAGAAATATGAAGGAGGTCAAATACATCAATTCGATGTACCAGGAATTCAATCTGAGACTGTTGAAAGTAGGATTGATTGTCATTCCATTTACCACATTTCTTATCTATGGTAACCTTACTTTTGAAGACTTTACTATCAGAGGATGTTTGCGACTTATTATCCTAGAATTAATATTCTACATGGTGTACGTGGCAGCAATTAACCTCATAATATTGACCTTGGAAATTTTTTACCGATTAGGATGGATCAGAAATAAATTCATCCCAACCGGAAAGAATCTAAAATTTTTCAAGGTTATGGCTTCTGTAATTCCTTTTTTATATCCAGCTTTCTTGATTTTACTGATATTGACTCTGTAATTCAATAACAAATACGAACCAACCAAAGCCTTATCGCTCCTTTCAACCGCAGAAACAGACCTCATAAATGACTGATTGTCACGCTTTTGAAGTTCTTATATAAGGTGCAGGTTCTTCACTAACTTCCTGTGGATATTACGCACTTGCATATTCGATACTAATCCTACAGAGGTTTCAAAGCACTCAAAACAGCTCCGGCCTCGCTCAGCGTTTTTTCATCCTTGGCAAAGCAAAACCGCAACACTTTATGCTCCTGGGGTTGATGATAAAATACACTGATGGGTATGGCGGCCACTCCATGCTTGGTGCAAAGTTCCTTTGCAAATTCCACTTCGCTTTTATTGCTCACTGCGGAATAATCGAGTAACTGAAAATAAGTGCCATGGCTGGAGAGTGGCTTAAGCGCACTGTCTGCCACCGTCTGTAAAAAGAAATCCCGCTTTTGTTGATACATTTTGCTGATCTGGCGGTGGGCAGGGTCGCCCAGGAAATCGGCCATGGCATACTGCATAGGTGTGTTGGCGCTAAAGATCATGTATTGATGGATCTTCCGGAATTCACTCATCAGCTTGGCGGGGGCCATACAGTAGCCAATCTTCCAGCCGGTTACGTGCAGGGTTTTGCCCAGTGAGCCTATCTTAAAACTGCGCTCCCGAAGTTCGGCATGATCGGCAACGGAGTGATGGCGGTGCGGCTCAAAAACGATCTGCTCATACACCTCATCGGATAAGATAAGGATGTTGGAGCCGGTGGTAAGCTCCTTCAGTTTTATGAGATCATTCTCCGCAAACACCTTCCCCGAAGGATTGTGTGGGGTGTTGATGATGATCATCCGCGTGCGGTGATTGATCCTGTTTTTCACAGTCTCCCAGTCTATCTGGTACTCAGGGTGCTGAAGCGGTATAAAAATAGGTGTGCCACCGTTGAGTTCCACCATGGGGCCGTAGCAATCGTAGGCGGGGGTAAAGATGACCACCTCATCGCCCTCGCGTATGGAACAACTGATAGCAGCAGCAATAGCCTGGGTGGCACCATGGGTTATGGTGATCTCCTCAGTCACATCGTAGCGGTGACCGTGGTTTTCAAAGATCATGTCGCTGAGTACCTGGCGCAGCGATTCCACCCCGCCCATCGGGGCATATTGGTTGTGGCCGTTTTGCATGTGCCGGGTTACCAGCTTTACTAGTTCGGGATCAGCCGGAAAATCAGGGAAACCCTGGCTGAGATTGATGGCACGGTGCTTTTGTGCCAGGGCCGACATTACGGAGAAAATGGTAGGACCCGTGTTGGGAAGCTTACTTTTTAGGATAGGGGGCATGGTATTGATAAAAGCGTCAAAAGTACTGCATTGCCAACTACTGAGCAGAGTGAATGTTTTGCGAATGGAAGTATTTGCTGTTTGCCCATTGACGGGCACAGGAATAGCCTATCCCCTTCTTCCCCGCCACCCCAAAAGACAATGAAACCGGGCGAAAACTTTCCCATCCTTTCTTCCTTTTACATCTTAGCTTTGCACCCCATTAAAAAGCCTCTTTTGCCATGAATTATCTTTCCGTAGAAAGCATCTCCAAGACCTACGGTGCCCGTACTCTTTTCAAGGATCTTTCCTTTGGGATCGATTCCGGGCAAAAAGCTGCCCTCATCGCGAAGAATGGCACCGGAAAAACCACAATACTCGAAATGCTGGCGGGTAAGGACCAGCCCGACAGCGGCCGGGTGACTTACCGCAAAGGGCTCAAGATCGGCTACCTGCCGCAGGACCCTGAATTGATAGCCGGAGCCACCATTCTCGATAACGTATTGGCGGTTGATAATCCGGCTACGGCTGCCATTAAGCAATATGAACTTGCGCTGGAGAATATTGATGACAGCGAGGCGTATCAAAAAGCTTTTGAAGCGATGGACCGTCATCAGGCCTGGGATTTTGAAGTTCAGGTAAAGCAGATCCTCGGAAAATTGGGACTCCATCACACTTCCGAAAAAGTGGATCAGCTGAGCGGAGGGCAGAAAAAGCGGGTGGCCCTGGCGCGTACGCTAATCTCGCGGCCCGACCTTTTGGTACTCGATGAGCCCACCAACCACCTCGATGTGGAGATGATAGAGTGGCTTGAGGAGTACCTTTCGCAGGGAGGGATCACCCTTTTTATGGTAACGCATGATCGCTATTTTCTGGAGGTGGTGTGCGATTTTATTTTTGAACTGGAGGACGCCACCCTTTACCAGCATCCCGGTAACTACAGCAAATTTCTGGAACGAAGGGCCGAGCGGCAGGAAATAGAAAGTGTGAACGTAGGCAAGGCGCAAAACCTGATGCGCAAGGAGTTGGAGTGGATCAGGCGGCAGCCCAAGGCCCGGGGTACAAAATCGAAGGCACGTATTGAATCATTCCATGGACTTAAAAAGGAAGCTTCAAAAGATCTTCGCGAAAACGAACTGAAAATGGAGGTGAAGATGACCCGCCTTGGAAGCAAGATCCTGGAACTGCACCGCCTGCGTAAAAGCTATGACGACACACCCATTCTCAAGGGTTTCGACTACACCTTTAAGCGGAAGGAACGCGTGGGGATCGTGGGGCCCAATGGAGTGGGGAAAACCACTTTCCTGCGCCTTATCACCGGGCAGGAGGAACCGGATGGCGGCAAGGTGGTAACCGGTGAAACGGTGAAGTTTGGCTTTTACACCCAAAGCGGGATGAAGCTTGACGAGGAAAAGCGCGTAATAGAAGTGGTGAAGGACATTGCTGAGGTTATTCCTGTGGGTCGCAAGGGAGGCGACATCACCGCCTCTCAGATGCTGGAGCGCTTTCTCTTTGATGGTGACAAACAATATACCTACGTCTCCAAGCTCAGTGGTGGTGAAAAGCGCAGGCTGTATCTTCTTACCATTTTGATGGACAACCCCAATTTCCTTATCCTGGATGAGCCTACCAATGATCTCGACATCATCACGCTCAATATTCTTGAGGACTTCCTGATGGAGTTTGAAGGATGCCTGGTGGTGGTAACCCACGACCGGTATTTTATGGATAAGCTCACCGATCATCTTTTTGTGTTTAAAGGAGAAGGGGAGATCAAGGATTTTCCCGG
>CAZNMG010000086.1:0-3465 GCA_964574075.1 uncultured Owenweeksia sp. | reverse complement strand
TTGTACTGATATTGTTCCCCAGCGCTACCAGGTACCGGTCTTTTTTAATACTGCTTATAATCCCTGTCATACCGGTTTCAATTATTCGGATCTTATCTCCCACCTCAACAGGCACTAATTTGAGCTCGTTGATCTTTTTTTCCCGCTTTGACTTGGCCTTGCTGAAATTCTGTTTTTCCTCCACTTCCACCTCTGCACTTCGTTGATTGAGAATGCCAATAAAGCGGGCTACAATTGCCTTCTTATCTTTTTTGCCGGTTTGCTCCATCCACCCTTCCACCAATTTTTGAAAGCGCTGGCCCCAGTACATTATGCGGTCATTTTCCTCATTTATCCGCGATTGCTTGCTGAGCTTTTCCTCAAGTCTTAAAATGGTGTTCTCCTTCTCACGTTCCAGCTCCTTCAGATGGTTGAGGTCGCGGTTTAGCAGGTCTTGCTTTTTTTGCAGCTGCAGCTTATCATCCTGAAGCTGAACCAACAAGCGATCCACCTCCAATGTGTTTTGTGCTGTTCGCTCGCGGGCTTCCTTAATGATGTGCGGAGCCATACCGATCTGCTGGGCAACCTCAAAGGTGTAGGAACTGCCCGGGTTGCCGGTTTCGAGTTTATACTCTGGCGTCAAGGTACTCTTGTCAAAAAGCATGGCCGCATTCATCACTCCTGAGAGTTCGGCAGCCAGGGCTTTAATGGCGTTGTAATGGGTGGTGAAAATGCCAAAGACACCGAAGCTATTTAGTTTCTCGAGGAACACCTGCGCAAGGGCACTACCTAATTCCGGGTCTGAGCCGGAGCCAAATTCATCGATCAGTAAAAGTGTGGAATCATCGCCATGCTGCAAAAAGTGCTTCATTTTCTGCAGTTTGGAACTGTAGGTGCTAAGCTCGTTCTCAATCGACTGGCTGTCGCCTATATCAGCAAATATGTTCTGAAAGATCCTGAAGCGGCTTGCAGGGTGTACGGGAATGAGCATACCCGATTGCAGCATACTGCACAGCAGGCCCAGGGTTTTTAAAGCTATTGACTTTCCGCCAGCATTGGGTCCGCTAATGACAAGTATCCGCTGGCGGGTGTTGAGGTGAAGGCTAAGGGGTTGGGTGATTTTATTCTTCTCCCGGTTCAGAGCTGTAAGCACCGGATTGTAGGCTTCCCTGATCAGTATCTCGGGCTGCTCAGTGATCTCCGGCAATACACAGTTTTCATTTCGGGCATAAAGAGCTTTGGCTTTTACAAAATCCATTAAAGTGAGGAGGTCTTCAACAGCAATAAGGTGCAGATAGTCCGGACGAAGGGAATCGCTCAACTCCTTCAGTATCCTGCGGATCTCCTGTTTTTCATCATCGATGAGTTGGGCAATTTCATTGTTGATCTCCACGGTTTCCCCCGGTTCGATGTACACAATGCTGTTTTTGCTGCTGCTGCCGTGAAAGATCCCCGGCACCTGTCCCTTAAAAGCGGATTGGATAGCCAGTACCCTTCGGTCTTCAGACACGGTTTCATCAAACTCGGCAAGAAAGCCTTTATCGCGGTATTTCTTTACCACCCGGTCAAAAATCCGGGATGCACTGGCCCTGCTTTTTGTAAGGCCGGAGCGGATCTGTGCCAGTTCACGTGACGCATTGGAACGCACCTGGGCGCGTTCATCAATTTTAGCATTGATCATTTCCACCAGCTGGGCCTGTGGGGGTTCGGGTTCTATCTTGCCGTACAATACCGGAAAGCGATCCTTCCGTTTTTCAAGGTGCCGAAAGAGATGGTCAAAAGTGAGGAGACAGCTTCTTATTTCCGCAAAGGATTTCTCCTCCAGAACGGTGCCGCGGGTTTTGAGCAGTTGTGCGTATGAGCGCACGGACTCAAAATAAGTGGAGGGAAAATTTTCCTGTGCCAGGTACACCGCCAGAATTTCATCAACCGCAAGCAACTGCTCTTTCACGATGGCCGGATCAGAAGTTGGAGCCAGGCCTGCCACTAAACCCCTTGCCTGAGGCGTGCTACACAGCTTCGATACCTCGTTTTTCACGAAGTCGAAATCCAGAGAATTGAGTATGTCTTTTGGGTATAACTCCATCGGGTGGCAAAGGTAAGGAAGAGGTAAGAGGAAAAAATCAAAGCTCTGAAAGCGGTAAATTCCTCACAAAGCTCTAGATGGTGAAACATCAGGGCCAATTCAGGATAGTGAGTTTCTGAGGGAGGAGGCGTAGTTTACAAACCACCCCTCCGGGGTGGATGATCTCATGGCAATCGATCTTGCTAGCAGCAAAGCACCCCGATGGGGTGCGGGTCGCGTAAACCTTGTATAGTGCACGCTTATCAAATGGCAGAGATTACCCCAGAGGGGTAACTCGTTATTAGAAAGTGTCCATCTAATATGTGTGGCACCCCGGAGGGGTGCTTTGTTCAGCAGCGTCTTTCATCCCGATATCTGCGCTCTTCAGGATAAGCACAATTTTCTGATTGTGCTTTAAGAGACTTATAGAGGGTTTTGGATTTAAATCAAACACGTCAAAACCACTCCTCCACCTCACTCAGCTGCAGGGCCGGAATATCCAGTTTATTCTTTTTGCGGTAGCCATTCATTTGCTGGTGAACCTGTGTGGCTTTTGCTTCCTTCAGCTTTTTTACCGTACCGTACACATCCATCACATGCTCGCTCCATTCTGCGGGTACGCCCAGTTTTTCAAAATCCTCCTTTTTGGGAATGGCCGCCTTTTGCTCGGGGCGCATCTGGGGAAAAAAGAGCACCTCCTGTATGGAGCGCTGATTGGTGAGGAGCATAGTCAACCGGTCAATACCTATACCCATACCGGATGTCGGGGGCATACCGAATTCGAGGGCGCGCAAAAAATCCTGATCAATAAACATGGCTTCGTCATCACCTTTCTGCGAAAGCTGTAACTGCTGCTCAAATCGCTCCCGCTGATCTATGGGATCATTGAGTTCGGAGTAGGCATTGGCCACCTCCTTGCCGTTTATCATCAATTCAAAACGCTCGGTGAGTTCGGGGTTGTCACGATGCTTTTTGCAGAGGGGCGACATCTCAATGGGATAATCCATAATGAAGGTAGGCTGCACGTAAAACGGCTCACATTTCTCACCAAATATTTCATCGATGAGCTTGCCCTTGCCCATGGTTTCGTCCACATCAATCTTAAGCTTATGGCAAACCTCCCGAAGCTCCTCCTCACCCATGGATCCGACTTCAAAGCCGGTGTGCTCCTTAATGGCATCAAGCATTTTCACCCTGGCAAAGGGCGCTTTAAAATCCAGTTCCTTATCGCCTACCGTCATTTTAGTATTTCCGTTATTCACAGCTTTTACTACTGTTTCTATCATCTGCTCGGTAAACTTCATCATCCAGAAGTAATCCTTGTAGGCAACGTAAATTTCCATTACCGTGAACTCTGGATTGTGGGTGCGGTCCATTCCTTCGTTGCGGAAATCCTTGGCAAATTCATAAACACCCTCAAG